>JALZUL010000180.1 GCA_023301665.1 Ascidiaceihabitans sp. | reverse complement strand
GTCTATAAGCCCACACGGACACATCGCGTGATTAAAATTTGGTCATTGCCAAATTTGATGGACGAGTTCTCGCTTCAAAACCCTGCTTTACAACGAAACTGATCCGTTTTCTGTTAACGATAGAGCCTACAACTGTGACCAATTGGTAGTGCGATGAAAACAACACAAGCTAGCATCTTTAACAAACGTTTGACCTCACTCGTTCAAGAAATCTATCCAGACGTCGATTGCGACATCCTTTCCAGCCTTATCATTGAAGCCTTTTGGTCCGATGACGGCAAGCCACGCAAACGCGGCCGTTCACCGAGCAATGACCTTTGGACCGAGAAAGACGCCCTGCTGATCACGTACGGCAATTCGATTTTGGACGGCAGTCACAAGCCACTTGATTTACTGCATGATTTCTTACTTCGACGGATGCAAGGCGTGGTGAATGGCGTGCATATTCTGCCGTTCTTTCCGTTCACGTCCGACGACGGTTTCGCGGTCTCCGATTTTCGCACCGTCAACCCGCAGTTGGGGGATTGGCCTGACATCAACCGGATTGGCACAGACTTCAAACTCATGTCGGACTTGGTCTTGAACCACGTCTCCAGCCAGGGCCAATGGTTCAACAGTTATCGTCAAGGCCACCCGCCATATGACAAGTTCTTCTTTGAAGCATCACCCGAAGATGATGTGAGCCAAGTGGTCCGCCCACGCACGACACCCCTGTTGCAAAAAGTGGAAACCTCAAACGGTACACGGCATGTTTGGTGTACATTCAGTCATGATCAGATTGACGTAGATTTTCGCAACCCCGAGGTATTGCTAGAATTTTTACGTATCATCCGTTTGCATGTAGATAACGGCGTACAAATCATCCGTTTGGACGCTGTTGCTTTCTTATGGAAAGAAGTTGGCACCTCGTCCATTCACTTGCCACAAACCCATGCAATCGTGCAGTTGATCCGCGTCTTGTGTGACTACGCCTCTGAAGAAATCATATTACTCACCGAGACCAACGTACCAAAGGCGGAAAACCTTAGTTATTTTGGCACCCGCAATGAAGCACATGCGATCTATAATTTCCCACTACCTCCGTTGATCCTGCATGCTGTGATGTCTGGGTCCGCGCACTATCTGCGACGCTGGCAAAGCGGCATGCCGCCTGCACAATTTGGCTGTGCTTACCTCAACTTCACTGCCAGCCATGACGGGATCGGGATGCGCCCTGCAGAGGGGATTTTACCGACTGAAGAGCAAACAAAAATGATCGATACGATCAAGGGCATCGGTGGCCTTGTTTCAATGCGCGCACTGCCAGATGGCGGCGAAGCGCCCTATGAAATCAATACCACTTACTACGAGGCGACCAAAAATACCTTTGCTGGTGAAGACGACTATCATTTTGAACGTTTCATGTGCTCGCAAACCATCGTCATGTCACTTGAGGGCATTCCCGCGTTCTACATTCATTCAATGCTTGCGACGCCAAATGACCACGAAGCCGTCGAGCGGCGTGGCATGAACCGAGCAATCAATCGGCATCAATGGGATTATGAGCGATTGAACATTTTGCTAGACAGCCCGACATCACCGCAGTCGCGCGTTCTTGAAGGGCTTTCTGATCGGCTTCGCATTAGAACACAGCAGGCGGCGTTTCATCCAAATGCGACCCAATTTACAGTGCCCCTTGATGATCGCGTGTTTGGTGTTTGGCGGCAAAGCCTTGACCGGCATCAATCGATCTTCGCTTTGCACAACGTCAGCGATGAAGCCGTCGAAATTCCACATATGTCGATGAATTTGATCGAAGATGAGACATGGATCGATCTGTTGACGGGTTCACCCATCGACATGACAGGTGAAACCATTACCCTTGCGCCTTACCAATGCCTTTGGATCAGCAACCGCAGCTGAGCATCAAACAAATTCCGCTTCATCGTCTTTCGCTGCAGCTTGCATATCTGACAGGAAAGTTGGATCGGCGGAATTGACACGATTCCATGTCGGAATGAAGGGTGTCTCATGTGGGTTGTCGAGGAAAATTTGCCCAGCACGCACGATATTTTCGGCAAACAATTCGATCGTACGCTCTTCGGTATGACGATCAATAAATAGCCCATTCATCTTGGCATCATTGTAGTGCGCTTCCAATAGATCGAGGGCACTGCGATAGAACGTTGCCTTCAAGGTACGGAATATGTTTGGCGTGAATACAGTGCCATCCGCTGCCAGCTTTCGAAAGATTGCCTTGCAGATATCTGTCGACATGCGATTGAGGCCAGCGCTTGCCTCATCAGCACTCAGTTTTTGGTGTTTATGGTCATACGCATCAGAGATATCGACCTGACAGACCGCCTTTGGCGCAAGGTTGCGCCAAGCTTCCGACAGAACACCAATTTCCAATCCCCAATCAGAAGGTATCCGCAAGTCGGGCAAAATCGCGGTACGCATCGCGAACTCACCGGACAAAGGGTAACGAAAACTACGCAAATAATCGATATAGTCGCGATCACCGATAACACGCTTGAGCGCAATCAACAGGGGGCTGACCAACAACCTTGTGACGCGACCATTTAAATTGCCATCTCCAATCCTTGGGTAATACCCTTTGGCAACTTGGTAAGGGAAATTCGGGTTGGCGACAGGATAAACCAAGCGGGCAAGCATTTCTTTATCGTAGGTTAAAATATCACAATCATGAATGGCCATGACCGCACTGTCTGCGCATCCGATCAAGTATCCGATAGATGCCCAAACATTCTTTCCCTTGCCCTTCTCTGTCGGGCCTAAACCCATCGCCTCCAGTCGCGCACCCAACGCTAACATGCGCGGGCTATCGTTCCAAATGACGATGTGGTTTTCGTTGATACCTTGGAAGAACTGTTTTGCGTGACGGTACTGTGCTTCGTTCGCGGCATCTAATCCGATGATAATCCGATGCAGGTAATTGACCTTTGACAGCTCAGAAAGAATATGC
This sequence comes from Ascidiaceihabitans sp., assembly GCA_023301665.1. Lineage (GTDB taxonomy): Bacteria > Pseudomonadota > Alphaproteobacteria > Rhodobacterales > Rhodobacteraceae > Ascidiaceihabitans. The sequence goes on along the minus strand of JALZUL010000180.1, from coordinate 547 downwards.
GGCATCGCCTCCCCTTCCAGCTCAGAAAACAGGCAAGGCAGGATCAAAGAGATTTTTCGAGACTCTGCAAAAACAGACAACTCGTGCTCCATTTCATCCGCTGAACGCGATCGCAAATTATGAAGCGTGGTAATGTTTCCGTTTTGGTGAAAGTCAGCCATTTTTCTTTATCCTATTTAACATCTGGTCTCGCGAGTATTTTCAGTATCGCTGTATTCCAACCTTCAGGCCCCGCAGCCTGGGTTCGGATAATGCGGCCCCCTTTCTCTCCTTTGAGAGGAGGCAACGGTGAGCGATCTGGATTCGCAACGATGACACCCAAATCCGCCAGTTCGAGCATTTCAATGTCATTGGGCGCATCACCCAATGCTATTGTTCGAGCTGGTTTATAAGCCTCAATAATATTACGCATTTGATCAGCCTTGTTCCCCCCGAAAGAGAGCGTCAAAAACCGTCCGCCTTGCTGGGCGTGAATACCCTTTTCCCGCAACAGATCTAGGAATTCGCTTTTTTGAACATCCGTCCCCTCCCAAAGCCCCGGTTCAGT
>JALZUL010000179.1 GCA_023301665.1 Ascidiaceihabitans sp. | reverse complement strand
GAAAGCTCAAAGCCTTCGCGACGCATGTTTTCAATCAAAACACCCATCTGCAATTCGCCGCGACCGGCAACCTCAAACGCGTCACCCGTTGGTGTGTCGCTGATTTTAACAGCTACGTTGGATTCTGCTTCTTTCATCAAGCGGTCACGAATGACGCGTGATTGAACTTTTTTGCCGTCACGACCCGCAAGTGGGGAGTCGTTGATGCCAAAGGTCACTGTAATGGTCGGCGGATCGATTGGCTGTGCTTCGATCGCGTCAGTCACGGAAGCATCGGCCAATGTGTCAGCAACGGTTGCTTTGGTCATACCTGCGATGGAAACGATATCGCCAGCTTCAGCCACGTCGATTGCAGTCTGCTCTAGGCCACGGAAGCCCAAGATTTTTGTGCAACGGAAGTTTTCGATCAAAGTGCCATCGCGTGACATTGCCTTAATCGTTTGACCGGCTTTTAGGGTCCCAGTTTCAACACGGCCTGTGAGCAAGCGGCCCAAGAACGGGTCACCGCCCAGTGTTGTCGCCAACATCGTGAATGGCTTGTCAGCTTCGGTGATTTGCTTAGGGGCAGGGACGTGATCAAGGATCAGGTCAAACATTGCGTCCAGACCGTCACGCTTGCCGTCTAGCTCCATGTCAGCCCAACCGTTACGACCGGATGCGTACATTGTGGGGAAATCAAGCTGGTCGTCTGTTGCGTCCAAGTTGGCGAACAGATCAAAACATTCGTTCAAGGCACGATCAGGCTCAGCGTCTGATTTGTCGACTTTGTTCACAACAACGATTGGACGTAGGCCCAATTTAAGCGCTTTTGATGTTACGAATTTGGTTTGTGGCATCGGGCCTTCAGCGGCATCAACCAGCAATACAACACCATCAACCATGGACAGAATACGTTCAACTTCGCCACCAAAGTCAGCGTGGCCCGGTGTATCAACGATATTGATACGTGTGCCTTTCCACTCAACTGATGTTGGCTTGGCGAAAATAGTAATGCCGCGCTCGCGCTCTAGGTCGTTGCTGTCCATAGCGCGCTCAGTCGTCGCTTGGTTTTCACGGTACGTGCCCGATTGTTTCAGCAGTTCGTCCACAAGCGTCGTTTTGCCGTGGTCAACGTGTGCGATAATCGCGATATTGCGGATGTCCATGTGTCTAGCCTCTAATGCGTTTGGGGGCGCTTACCTTGCCGCGACGCAGAAAGCTAGGGGGAAATACGCCGCATTAGTGGGTCGTGGTATTTGAGAACACTTGGATCACAACTATTCCGGCAATAATGAGCGTTAAGCCCGCAATAGCTGCGAAATCGAGCCGCTGACCAAAAACCAAGAAGCCAATGATGGTAATGAGTACGATCCCCAGTCCGGACCAAAGCGCATAGACGATCCCAACAGGCATAAACTTGAGAGTCATGCCTAAGAAATAGAACGCCCCCGAATAAGCAACGATGGCCACAAGGGTTGGGCCGATTTTGGTAAACTGTTGACTGGCTTGCAGGGCTGTTGTGCCGATCGTTTCCATCAACACGGCGACAAATAAGAACAAATAATGCATCGGCTTCCCTTTGATCCCTTAGAACGACAGTGTCATCAGATTTAAGATGGCACCAGCTTAAAGAGTGAGCGCCGTGGTTTCTTTGATCTCTTCCATAACAAAGCTTGCAGATATATCGGCGATCGGCAATCTGGTGATCAAATGTTGGTATAGCCGGTCGTAGTCAGCCATGTCCTTAACCCGCGCCCGGATCAGGTAATCAAGATCCCCTGTCATACGATAAACGCTTAAAATACCCGAGATGGCGTTGGTGGCATTGGAGAACTCCTTTTGCCACGCAGGGTCATGAGAGTTGGTGCGCACTTGCATAAAGACCATAAGACCCAAATCGATTTTTAATGGATCAAGAAGGGCCACACGTTTGGTGATGATCCCTGAGGTCTCTAGCATTTTGATCCGCCGCCAACAGGCGTTGCGGGACAGGCCAATACTTTCCGCCAGCTGATCAAGCGAAGCAGCGGTGTCTTGCTGTAAGGCATTTAGTATTTTTCTATCAAATTCGTCAATTTTCTCCATAAATGGAGGTTACTTGGGAAATTTTCTCAAGACAACTGCTATCAATCTTGGAATTTGGGACCGCGGCACATCTGAAATCGGCGATAGTTAACCTATCAAGTCATAAGGAGGTTGAGAGCCATGTTTGGACGTTTGTTTTTAGATCATCCGCGCAGCGTTGATGAAAGTTACTTGGAGCATTTGCTTTTTGCAGGTGGCTTTGCGCTGCGCTTGGTTGGCGCGGGCATGGCAGCCCTCATTCACGCGCTGATCCCGTGTCTGTTTGAGAAGACCGCGAGCAATATGATTGCCAAAATGTATGCAAAAACTGAAGGTCGGAGCTAACGATGCCACGTTGGGCTTCAGTTTAACTATCGTTACGATGGCGACCTACTCGAAAATCCAATAGGTCAACGCCGTAACAAAACCTCCGCTCTATTGTTTAGATCTAAATTGGAAGACTTAGTTTGATTTGCTAACTTGCCTAATGGAGAGAGTTGTACCAATTTTACGAATTTCAAACTGACCAAGATTGCCAACAAGTTCACTAAGCTTCTTGTACCCATAAGTGCGGGTGTCAAAGTCTGAATTCGCGGCCATGATCTGTTTGCCCAGTGCCGAGAGTGAGTACCAGTCATCGTCCTGTTCGATTTTTTCCATGGCGGCAACTATCAGCGGAGCTGCATTTTTTGCAGGAATCTTAGTACTTTCGGTATGCTTACTATCTTTGGTTGGGTAGGGTTCTTCTATGAGGTTTTCGATAAGCACGAAACGGTTGCAGACGTTACGTAAGCTTTCAGGAGTTTTACGTTCACCAATTCCGATCACTTGCAGGCCTTGTTCGCGGATACGGTTGGCAAGAGCGGTAAAGTCGCTGTCAGAACTCACGAGAACAAATCCGTCAAAGCGAGCAGTGTGTAAAATGTCCATCGCATCAATGACCAAACCGATATCACTGGCATTTTTCCCTTTGGTGTTTGCAGTTTCTTGATGTGCAACCAAACCGTGTTCGCGAACGGTTTCTGCCCACCCTCGAAGTTGTTCGCTAGACCAGTCACCGTACACACGACGCAACGATGGTTCCCCAAACGTTGTGATTTCTTTTAGAATCGCTTCAGCATGTTTCGCTGGAATGTTGTCTGCGTCGATAAGGACTGCGTAAATTGGGCGGTTTCGCGCGAGCATTTGATCTCCTTGGCCACATTCTCAATGAAGGGCTTTGATCCAATGTATTTCCCATTCGCATCCTGCCTTCAAGCCTTCCTACACAAACGAATTTGGTAGGCAGACGATAGTAGTTGCCGTTGCCGCGTTTTCAGCGAACGGCAGCAAAGTCCGCCTAGCAGACCTTGGACGACTAAACGGTGAAAATCTCCCCAGGATCAGCGGGTCTTGAAAAAGGCCGCGATTTTGGAGCGTGCATAATCCCAAAGCGCAGGTGCGCCGATCTGAATTTTCGAGCCGACGCGGTCCGCAATCATTTGCTCGGAAACGTCGTAATCTGTCCAGCTGCCGCCACCTGATGCGAGGTTCTGCATGGGGGGCTGAAAACGGTCAAGGGATTTGGCAAATTGCGCATCGTCTGTCTGTGCGGCTTCGAATTCCTCCCAGATCGCGCGAAGGTCGTCGCGTATGTCATTGGGAAGTAATCCAAATATTCTTTCGGCGGCCACCTGTTCGGCCGCTTCCATGGCCGCGACATCCACCTCTTCAAAGATCGGGTTGTCACCAGCGTCGATCTCGACAAGATCGTGCAAGATAAGCATTTTGATGACACGATTGATATCGACACTGGGCTTGGCTTGGTCTGACAAAATCAAAGCATATAGGGTCAAATGCCACGAATGCTCTGCACTGTTTTCCGCCCGTGATCCGTCAGCCAGTGTTGTCGCACGGGTGATGGATTTCAACTTATCGGCTTCATTCAGAAAGGCGATCTGTTGATCCAAGCGGTTTGTCATATTTTCGCTCAACGATTATTCCGGCTTTTGAGCGCGGTGTGATTGAAGCTGCTTGACTAAAAAGTCGCGTCCTTGGATTTCCGCCATTCGTGTCCGAATGGCGGTTAAAAAGGCTTCTTCTAAGGTTTGGCTCGAAGCTCCCAGCACTTCACCAACCTTCATAAACAAGCGATCGTCGCCAACCTCTTTTTGGACAGCAAGGCATTCGACAGCCAATTTATTGGCCATTTCGGTGACGGCAGGATCAGCCACTAGCGTGTGTTCTCGGTCAAGCGACGTTTCACATAGGTCGTCGTGTGGTCGATCATCGTATCAAGATGCGGCTCTTCAAAGAAGTGGCCGGCCCCTTCAATTTCGGTGTGTGTGACGGTGATACCTTTTTGTTCGTGCAGCTTGCCCACAAGTGTGTGCGTGTCAGCGGGTGGTGCTACGCGGTCTGCTGTCCCGTTGATGATCAAGCCAGAAGACGGGCAGGGCGCAAGGAACGAAAAGTCGTACATGTTTGCCGGTGGGGCCACGGAAATAAAGCCAGTGATCTCTGGACGGCGCATCAAGAGCTGCATGCCGATCCATGCACCAAAGGAAAAGCCGGCAACCCAGCAATGTTTGGAGTTGTTGTTCATCGATTGCAGGTAATCAAGGGCTGACGCCGCATCTGACAATTCGCCGATGCCTTGATCGTATTCGCCTTGCGACCGCCCAACACCGCGGAAATTGAAGCGCAGAACTGTAAAGCCCATGTTGTAAAAAGCGTAGTGCATCGAATGCACAACCTTGTGGTTCATCGTGCCGCCAAATTGCGGGTGCGGATGCAAAACGATCGCGATCGGCGCATCGCGCTCTTTTTGCGGGTGATAACGGCCTTCAAGGCGGCCTTCTGGGCCGGGGAATATGACTTCGGGCATGGGCGTCCCTAACTTTTGAGTTCTTTACAAAGTGGCAGTTCAATTCTTGACGAATTTGCCAACCTACTTTAGAACGTTTCTAAATTGCACGGGCGCATGACTTGCGCTTTGGATCGATGTATGGCGTTGCGTGTGAAACGTCAATCAAATGTGGCTACAAGTTGCCAATACGAGGATGGGTTTAATGAAGCTTTCAACAAAGGGACGTTATGCGATGGTCGCTTTGGCTGACATTGCGCTGCAGCCTAACGATGTTCTGGTGAATTTGGGCGACATCTCGGAGCGTCAGGATATTTCGCTGCCCTATCTGGAGCAATTGTTTGTGAAATTACGTCGCGCGGAATTGGTGGCGTCTGTGCGTGGTCCGGGCGGCGGGTATCGTTTGGCGCGGGCGGCTTCAGAAATTCGCGTGGTTGATATTCTGTCCGCGGTGGATGAAACCGTAGATGCGATGCACAAAGGGGCAGGTGCCTCTGGTGGCGCGTCCGGGTCACGTGCGCAATCTTTGACCAATCGGTTATGGGAGGGGTTGAGCGCGAATGTTTATGTGTTTTTGCACCAAACCCGCCTTTCAGATGTTGTGAAAAATGATTTGGCTCCGTGCCCTGCGGTTCCAAACCTGTTTGATGTTGTGGATGATTGATCGCTTAGATGGGGGCCAGCCCCCGTCCTGCGGACTCCCCCGAAGTTTATTTGGCAAGATGAAGATGGATCAAGTTTGACGCGCGTTTATTTGGATCACAATGCGACAAGCCCTTTGCGGGATGAAGCGCGCAGCGCGATGGTTGCGGCGATGGATGTAGTTGGAAATCCATCTTCGGTGCACTCTGAAGGGCGCGCGGCTAAGATGTTGGTTGAGCATGCGCGTGTTCAGGTTGCTGAGCTGGTTGGGTGTTTGCCAACGCAAGTGGTGTTTACCGGATCTGCGACAGAGGCGGCGGCTTTGGCTGTTGCGCAAAAAGAGCGCCATGGTGGGCGGTTTGTCTCGCTTCCAACGGAGCATGATTGTTTTTTGGCGTGGGATGATGAGCAGGTTGATGATGGATCATTCGCTTTGCGCGCTATTTCTGCGGCAAATTCCGAAACGGGTGTTTTAGCGGCGAATGGCGCTGTTTGTGCCAATACTGATTTAGATCAGGCTGGCGTTGTTGTTTGCGACATCACCCAAATCGCGGGAAAACTGCCTGTTGTATATTCTGAGAATGGCAAGCCATCTTATATGATCCTTTCGGCCCACAAGCTTGGTGGCCCCAAAGGTGTCGGCGCTTTGATTAACTTTACCGCGGATGATCCGCAGGCGATTTTACGTGGTGGCGGGCAAGAAATGGGCCGCCGTTCGGGCACTGAAAACGTGATTGGCATCGCAGGATTTGGCGCAGCTGCGCAAGCTGCGAAGCGTGATGTTGAGAGCGGTGCGTGGGAACGGGTTGCACAACTTAGAAATATTCTAGAAAAGACCCTTGAGACCGAAGCAAAGACGACTATTTTTGTAGGGAAAGACGCGCCGCGTCTGCCAAACACCTCTTGCATCCTGACAGCGGGCTGGAAGGGTGAGACGCAGGTGATGCAGATGGATTTGGCAGGTTTTGCGGTTTCTGCGGGATCCGCCTGTTCATCAGGCAAGGTGCGCGCAAGCCGTGTTTTGACGGCGATGGGATATGATGACGAATTGGCTGCCTGTGCGATCCGCGTATCGTTGGGCCTGTCAAACACAGAAGATGAGGTTTTGCGATTTGCTGAGGCATGGTTGCAAAAACTAAAGAAACACGAGGCGCGCGCGGCGTAACGCTGTGAGCCAAGAAAGAGGAAGTCTGAGCATGGACAATGTAGTGGTCAAAGATGGCGTCGATCAGGATACCGTCGACGCGGTACGCGAAGTTGGTGGGGCCTATAAGTACGGTTGGGAAACCGACATCGAAATGGAATACGCGCCCAAAGGTTTGTCCACAGACATCGTGCGTCTGATTTCTGAAAAGAACGATGAACCTGAGTGGATGCTAGAATGGCGCCTTGCGGCATATGAGCGTTGGTTGAACCTGGAAGAGCCTGATTGGGCAATGGTTGACTATCCTAAGATCGATTTCCAAGATCAATACTACTACGCCCGTCCAAAAAGCATGGAGGTCAAACCAAAGTCCTTGGACGAGGTCGACCCGAAGCTTTTGGAAACCTACAAAAAGCTGGGCATTCC
>JALZUL010000178.1 GCA_023301665.1 Ascidiaceihabitans sp. | reverse complement strand
GCGGCCTGTTCCACGCTTGGGGTAGAGCGGCTCAATGGGTGCGATCTTTATGTGACGCTAGAGCCGTGCCCGATGTGCGCGGCTGCCATCAGCAACGCCCGTTTGGCGCGATTGTATTACGGCGCGAGTGACCCAAAATCAGGTGGTGTAGAACAGGGCGCGCGGGTGTTTTCACATGCTCAATGTCACCACGCCCCCGAAGTTTATGATGGGATCGATGCCACGCCTGCACAAGACTTGCTAAAGGCGTTTTTCAAAGGGCGACGTTGAGGGGGGATGACTGCTAGGGTTGGCAAATGCACATTTGCTTTGCGCGCAGTCCCGTTTGGCACAAATATCGTTTTCTTCTTTCAATAGGTGCTTTTGGCCAAACCGGTAATATTTGCGAATTGTGAATTCTAAAATGCGCGAATCTTAAGGGAGGATGGTGTACAAATTCTCGAAATTCCGCGTTTGTCGGGCGAACGTTCGCATTTTTGCCAGACTAGCCCCCTGATTTTGTTCTGTATTTGCGAAGACAATAGAATGTCCGTTTCGCTGTCGTAAGGTATTTCAAAGCCACGTTTCTTTCGTCGTGCAGGCATATTGTATCTCGCAGGGTCCCCTCTGATATTGAGAGCACAGCCCAAGTTAGGGCGCGTTCGAGGGCTCAGTTTTGAGCCAATCTAAATGGAGAGACCTGCTGTGACACAGACCGCTCAGAAAATTGTTTCCGAAACCGTAGCCCAAGGACCAAAGGTGTTCTCTGCGGCGAATGAATGGCTAGAAGAACAACCTGCAGCGACCCGGATCGAGTGGGCGTTGGAAAACCTGCCACGCGATCACGTTGTGTCCTCTAGCTTTGGTATTCAGTCCGCGGTTATGTTGCACATGATGACGCAGCAAATGCCTGATATTCCCGTGCTTTTGTTCGATACAGGCTATCTGTTTCCCGAAACCTACCGCTTTATCGATGAGTTGACAGAACGTCTGGACCTTAAGTTGAACGTTTTCCGCTCTGAGATGAGCACTGCATGGCAAGAGGCCCGTTTTGGTCAATTGTGGGAGCAGGGCGAAGACGGTTTGAAGAAATACAACAAGATGAACAAAGTCGAACCGATGCAGCGGGCGATGACCTCGGTTGGGGCGGGCACGTGGTACAGTGGTTTGCGCCGTGTTCAGGCGGACAGCCGTGCGGATCGTAAGATCCTTGAATTCCAGCATGGTCGTGTAAAGTTCCACCCGATTGTGGATTGGAGCAATCGCGACATCCACATGTACCTTAAAGAACACGACCTGCCGTATCACCCGCTTTGGGAGCAAGGGTACGTCAGTGTTGGCGATACACACACAACCACCAAGCTCGAAGACGGCATGCGCGAAGAAGATACCCGGTTCGGCGGGCAGGGTCGCGAATGTGGGTTGCATCTAGAACAGTCGTAAAATCCTGTTCTAGACTGAGTGTTTAAACGTTTTGAGCCAATGGCCTTAGCCGCAAGCCATCACAGTGTGATGGCTTGTAGCACTTCGGGCTCTATAACATTCACATCTGGCAAGCCGTCGATCAAAGGTTGCGCAGATTGTGCCAGTGACGGCAGTGTTTTGTAGTGACACGGGATGACGGTTTTGAAATCGAAGTAACGTTTGGCCGCATAGGCAGCTTCTGCCATTCCCATTGTATAGTGCCCACCTGCACTTAGAATACCGATGTCTGGTTTGTAGAAGTCTGCGATCCAATCCATGTCTGCCATGATCCCCGTATCACCAGATACATAGATACAGTGGCCCTCACCTTTGATCACAAAGCCTGCTTCCGTCCCCATATAGCGGCGTTCGTTCTCCATCAGGTAGGATGAGGAATGCGAGGCCGGCACCATAGAAATGGCCACGTTCCCGCGCATGATCGTGCCGCCCATATTGAACGCATCCCCTGCAACGCAGCCCTGATCGGCCAAGAAATTGGCAAGCTCTGCAATGCCTGACACGGGGATTTGGCGCTCTTTGGAAATGTCGACGACATCAGCGGTGTGATCGAAATGAGCGTGTGTCAGCAAAATGTCAGTGGCCCCGTTCAAAGCCTGATCATAGTCGTCTTCCTCTAGGCCGGGGTTCTTGGTGATCCATGGATCAATAAGCAGTACGTGATCTTCAATCTCGATGCGAAAACCGCCGTGTCCGAGCCATATTATGTTCATGCGTTGCGTCCTTAAGTCAGTGTCTTATGTGGTTTAATTTGTGGGATCTATTCATCCACTTGGTGAACTTCGATGATGTTACCATCTGGGTCGTAAAAGAAAATTTGATGCCATTCTTTTGCAGCCGTATGGCCGTAGTCGGAATATTGCACACCTTTTGCGTCAAGATGCGCCATGAAAGCTTTGATGTCATCGGTGCGATAGGCGATGTGGCCCCGCTCAACCGGATTAACCGCATGGCCGGTTTTGAACCCGATGCTCAGGTCTTTTTGCGCAATATGGGTTTGCACGGCCCCATCGGTGCGAAAGGCCAGCTGCCCGGCGTAGCCCTTATTCTTTTCTTGCTTGGGGATGTCTTGCGTGACTTGGGGCAGTTGCAAAACGTCGTTATAAAATGCGTCCAAGCGCGATACGTTTTCGCTGCTAAAGCTCACGTGGTGTAGGGTTAATTTCATCCGGCAGCTTTCAAAGCTCATTTGCAGCAAGTAGCGCATAATTCAGGCGATGGGTCTAGACCCTGCGTTTGCTTGAAAGCAACGACTTGCGAGGGTGGCTTTGGCGCGTTAAACCGCGTCTAAGCAGATAAGGGACACCTATGTCGATTGATCCAAATACCGCCGCCCGCGTTGCCAAATTGGCCCGCATTAAAGTTGAAGATGACGCGCTGCCAGCATTGGCCGCTGAGTTTAACACGATTCTTGGCTTTATTGAGCAGTTGAACGAGGTCGATGTTGAGGGCGTTGAGCCAATGACATCCGTGACACCACAGCGCCTCAAGCGCCGCGTTGACGAGGTCACCGATGGATCGCAGCAAGAGGCTGTGTTGAAGAATTCGCCTGACACACGCGAAGGTTTCTTTGCTGTGCCTAAGGTTATGGAGTGAGCGACATCTTCGTGATGTGCTCCTGCGGCTTATGCGCCGCGCCCGATTTGAAAGAGATGTAATATGACCGATCTGAACACACTTGGCCTAGCTGACGCGCGGGATGCGCTGCGCGCGGGTTCTACAACGTCCAAAGAGCTGACCGAAGCCTGCCTTAAGGCGATTGATGGGGCAGGGGCGTTGAACGCATTTGTGCACCACACGCCAGAGATTGCGATGGAGCAAGCGGCAGCCGCGGATGCACGTATTGCGGCGGGGGATGCGCCTGCGATGTGTGGTTTGCCAATCGGGATCAAGGATCTGTTCTGCACCAAAGGTGTGCCATCCCAAGCCGGTTCGCGGATTTTGGAAGGCTTCTTGCCGGAATACGAATCCACAGTGTCTGGCAACCTGTTGAACAGTGGCGCGGTTATGTTGGGCAAGCTCAACATGGATGAATTCGCAATGGGGTCTTCTAACGAGACATCCGTTTATGGCAATGCGATCAACCCGTGGAAAGTGGACGACCGTGAATTGACCCCAGGTGGTTCCTCAGGTGGCTCTGCGGCAGCGGTTGCAGCTGACCTGTGCCTTGCGGCGACGGGCACGGATACAGGTGGGTCAATCCGCCAGCCTGCAGCATTTACCGGCACTGTCGGGATCAAGCCAACGTATGGGCGTTGCTCACGCTGGGGTGTTGTGGCCTTTGCCTCTTCGCTTGACCAAGCGGGGCCAATGACCAAATCCGTACGTGACGCGGCGATCATGTTGGAAACCATGTGTGGCCATGACCCAAAGGACAGCACAAGCGTCGATTTGGCTGTGCCGAACTTTGAAGCCATGATGACGGGTGACATTCGCGGCAAAAAGATTGGCCTGCCAAAAGAATACCGCATGGATGGCATGCCTGCGGAAATCGAAAAGCTATGGGCGGACGGCGCGGACATGTTGCGTGATGCAGGGGCCGAGATCGTCGACATCTCATTGCCGCACACCAAATATGCGCTGCCGGCGTATTACGTGATTGCACCGGCTGAGGCCTCTTCGAACCTCGCACGTTATGACGGGGTGCGCTACGGCCACCGCGCGACGCTTGATGCGGGGGACGGCATTACAGAAATGTATGAAAAAACCCGCGCCGAGGGCTTTGGACCAGAGGTTCAGCGCCGTGTGATGATCGGGACATATGTTTTGTCTGCTGGTTTCTACGATGCGTATTACAACCGCGCGCGCCGCGTACGTACCCTGATCAAGAAAGACTTTGAGGACGTGTTCGCCGCTGGCGTCGACGCGATCTTGACACCCGCGACACCCTCCTCGGCCTTTGGCTTGGGCGAAATGACAGATGTGGATCCGGTGCAAATGTACCTGAACGACGTGTTCACCGTGACTGTGAACATGGCCGGATTGCCAGGCATTTCAGTCCCAACTGGGCTCGATTCCAAAGGTTTGCCTTTAGGCTTGCAACTGATTGGTCGCCCTTGGGAAGAGGGGGATTTGCTGTCTTCCGCCTATGCTTTGGAAAAGGCAGCCGGATTTGTAGCCAAACCCAACAAATGGTGGTAAATCTGCAAAAAGAGCAGCGCTAACAAGCGAACCAAAGGCATAAAGGCTATGACGATGCGGAAGATATTCAAGACCACAACAATCGTTGGTGCACTTGGTGTGTTGGCGGCATGTCAGCCTGCGGTTCCTGATAGCGGCTTTGGCGCACCCGGGCGTGGGGTCGGTTTTGACACCTCTGCACAAGCGCGTGCCCAGCTTGATCGCCCAACTGCCGTTCAAGCGCAAACTTTGCCGTCTAGCAATGCGCAGAACCAAGCGGCACAGCTGGCCAACCGGCCTGTGCCAACACAGGCACCAACCCCTGTGCCGTCATCACCTGTATCACAACCCTTGCCGTCTGCCGCTCCAACGGGGCAAACGGTGCCACAGGTTGCAAGTGGTGTCAGCACGGGGCCGCGCACCTCTGTTGTGGATGGGCGGAACGTTTTGAATGCGAGCCCGTCAAATCCCGCACCTTTGGTGACAAGCAATCCGAGCATCTCGGATGAGAACGATTTTGACGCCGTTGCAGAGCGACAATCGATTGAAAGCGATAAGGCGCGGATCGAAGCAAACCGCGCACAATATGCGGTTATTCAACCCACCGCCTTGCCAACACGTGGTGAAGACAGCCAGCCGAATGTTGTCGCATATGCGTTGCAAACCAAGCACCCGCGCGGGACACAAGTACACCGCCGCGGTGGGTTTGCCTCTGCTGCGAAAACCCAGCGCAATTGCGCGGTGTACAGCACCTCTGATGAAGCACAGATCGATTTCCTTGCCCGTGGTGGCCCAAACCGCGACCGGCTCGCACTGGACCCCGATGGGGATGGCTACGCCTGCGCTTGGAACCCAGCCAAATATCGCGGGTGATCGAGCAGATCGCCTCCCCCAATTGTGGAGAACGGCGTGACGGGCTGAAACCGACGCTGATCGTGATCCATTACACTGCGATGAAATCCGCCCAAGCGGCCATCGAGCGCTTGTGCGATCCTGTTGCCGAAGTCTCTGCACATTACGTGATCGCCAATACAGGCCAAATCACCCAACTTGTGGCCGAAGACCTGCGGGCTTGGCACGCGGGGAATGGGGAATGGCACGGACAAGACGACGTAAATTCACGCTCGATCGGCATTGAGCTTGATAACAACGGCAGCGCTCCCTTTCCTG
>JALZUL010000177.1 GCA_023301665.1 Ascidiaceihabitans sp. | reverse complement strand
GTGGGTGTGGATTGGTTCGGTTGGCCGACTGACATTGTGGCGCATTTGAATTTGGTTGTGGTTGGGGCGTTGATCATCATCTTCTTGATCGCGGAACCGCATGGTTTGGCCCAGCTGTGGCGCGTGGCCAAAGAGAAATTAAGATTGTGGCCGTTCCCGCACTAGTGGGGTGGCTGCGCATAATGGTGGGCTGAACCCACTTTGAGGGAATGTCGGGAGACCGGCGCATATTGAAAAATCCATGGGAGGATAATCGATGAAGATGAAGTTAGGAACAATGGCTGTTGCAGCCGTGATGGCGGCTAGCCCAGTTATGGCGGACCTTGTGTTCCCATCCTTGAGCTATCGCACAGGTCCATATGCTGCGGGTGGTATCCCGTTTGCAGATGGGTATGCCGATTACATGAACTTGCTGAATGCCCGTGATGGCGGCATTGGTGGCGTTGAAACGCGGGTCTTGGAATGTGAGACAGGCTATAACACCGAAAAAGGTGTTGAGTGCTACGAGTCCACAAAAGGCGAAGGCGCTTTGGTGTATCAACCGCTGTCCACAGGCATCACCTATCAGTTGATCCCGAAAGCGACGGCTGATGGTATTCCGATCCACTCAATGGGGTATGGTCGTACGTCTGCGGCGAACGGTAAGGTGTTTAGCAACGTCTTTAACTACCCTGCGAACTACTGGAACGGTGCCTCTGGTGCGATCAACCATCTGATGTCTCAAGGTGACATTGCCGGTAAGAAAATCGCGCTTGTGTATCACAACTCTGCCTACGGTAAGGAACCTATCCGCACGTTGGAAGAGCTTTCTAAAAAGCACGGTTTTGAATTGGTGTTGTTGCCGGTGGATCATCCGGGCCAAGAGCAAAAATCGCAGTGGTTGCAGATTCGCCGTGAGAAGCCAGACAATGTCATCATGTATGGTTGGGGCGTTATGAACCAAGTTGCGGTTCAAGAAGCCGCCAACATTCGTTACAACATGGAAGACTTTATCGGTATCTGGTGGTCAGGTTCTGAGAATGACGTTTTGCCAGCGGGTGAAAAAGCCAATGGCTATAAAGCGTTGACGTTCCACGGTGTTGGTCAAGATTTCCCAGTATTTGCAGACATCCAAAAATATGTTGTGGATGCGGGCAATGCAGCGGGCGCGGGCGATCAAATCGGTACGGTTCTTTATAACCGCGGTTTGTATGCGGCGATGTTGGCAGCTGAAGCGGCCAAGACAGCACAAGAAATCCACGGTGTTGCGGAAATCACCCCTGCGATGATGCGCGACGGTATGGAAGCGCTGCAAGTGACAGAAGCAAAGATGACCGCACTTGGTCTTCCTGGCTTTGGCCCGTCATTTGACGTGTCTTGTGAAAACCACGGTGGTCCGGGCCTTGTTGGCATGACCCAGTGGGACGCATCCGCGAAAACTTGGTCTTTGATCAACGAATTTACCCCATCCGACATGGAAGTGGTTCAGCCGTTGATTGACGAAGATTCTGCAGCTTATGCGGCGGAAAACAACATCGCGGCCAGCTGTAACTAAGCTGAGCTTACAATGATCAATTTCTGGCGGCGCTCACGGGTGCCGCCAGTTTCCACAGAATTTTAGAACAGTGAAGTGAGCCTCATGCTGGACGCCGGACAAGACACTGAGACCCTTTTAGAGGTCAACAATATCGAAGTGATCTACAACCACGTGATCCTTGTGCTGAAAGGTGTGAGCCTATCGGTGCCTAAAGGTGGGATTACTGCATTGTTAGGTGGCAACGGCGCGGGCAAGACCACGACGCTAAAGGCTATCTCTAACCTTTTGGCGTCTGAGCGTGGTGAAGTGACCAAAGGCTCTGTCAAATATCGCGGTACGGATGTGCATGACACTGATCCAGCTGACATGGTGAAGCGCGGTGTCGTTCAAGTGATGGAAGGCCGTCACTGTTTTGAGCACCTGACCGTCGAAGAGAACCTTTTGACCGGTGCGTATACGCGCAAAGACGGCAAGGGTGCGATCGCGGCCGACCTTGAAATGGTTTACAATTATTTCCCGCGTTTGCGGGAGCGTCGTAAATCGCAGGCTGGTTATACCTCGGGTGGGGAACAGCAGATGTGCGCGATTGGCCGTGCTTTGATGTCACGCCCCGAGACGATCCTTTTGGATGAGCCATCAATGGGATTGGCACCGCAATTGGTTGAACAGATTTTTGGGATCGTGAAAACGATCAACGAGTCTGAAGGCGTTTCTTTCCTGTTGGCCGAGCAGAACACCAACGTCGCTCTGCGCTTTGCGCATTACGGTTATATCCTTGAGAGCGGCCGTGTCGTGATGGATGGCCCTGCGGCTGAATTGCGTGAAAACCCCGACGTGAAAGAATTTTATCTGGGGATGTCTGATGAGGGCCGCAAATCGTTTCGCGATGTGCGCTCTTATCGTCGTCGCAAGCGTTGGCTGAGCTAACGCACCGATTTGCCCACTGCGCGGAACCCTATGTTGGATACAAACTGTATGACTACCTTTTTTGACGATCTTGAAACACGAAGTGCGGACCAGCGTGCGGCCGAGCAACTGGATGCATTGAACGCGCAATTGGCGCGGATCGCTGCGCATGAAGGGACGTGCTTGCCTGATGTGGGCCGGTTGAAGGATCTGTCTGGATTGTCGGCTTTGCCTGTTTTGCGCAAATCGGAACTGGCGAAGTGGCAAGCCGCGAAACCGCCGTTTGGTGGTATGTTAGTGTCTAATGTAGCGCATGTTTTTCAATCGCCCGGGCCGATTTATGAGCCAGGTGGAGTGAGCCACGATTGGTGGCGGATGGGGCGTTTCCTTTATGCTGCTGGTTTTGGCAAAGATGATATTGTGCAGAACTGTTTTGGGTATCACCTGACACCTGCGGGTATGATCTTTGAATCTGGTGCACGTGCTGTTGGGGCGACTGTTTTGCCCGCCGGTACTGGCCAGACAGAATTGCAGGTGACGGCTGCGCGTGACGTTGGCAGCACCGCTTATGCTGGTACGCCTGATTATCTAAAGGTCATTCTTGATAAGGCTGACGAGATGGGAATTGCTTTGGGCTTTACCAAAGCGGCCGTTGGTGGTGGCGCGTTGTTCCCGTCACTGCGTCAGGAATACGCTGATCGCGGGATCGCGTGTTTGCAATCGTATGCGACCGCAGATTTGGGCAATATCGCGTATGAAAGTGCGGCGATGGAGGGGATGATCCTTGATGAACAGGTCATCGTTGAAATCGTCACCCCGGGCACTGGTTCGCCAGTGGCTGAGGGCGAAGTGGGAGAGGTAGTCGTGACGTCCCTTAATCCTGACTATCCGCTGATCCGTTTTGCGACGGGTGATATGAGCGCTGTGATGAGCGGCCAATCACCGTGCGGGCGTACCAATACGCGGATCAAAGGTTGGATGGGGCGTGCGGATCAAACCACCAAGATCAAGGGTATGTTTGTGCGGCCAGAGCAGGTTGCGTCTTTTGTGGAGCGCCATGCCGAGATCAGCCGCGCCCGTGTGATTGCGTCGCGTGAAGGTGAGCAAGATATGCTTACGGTTCAGGTGGAATGCGATGGTGGCGATGCCGATGCATATGCCGCGAGTGTGGTTGCAACGCTCAAGATGAAGGGCAAGGTTGAGGTCTGCGCATTGGGCGCGTTGCCCCGTGATGGTTTGGTCATTGAAGACCAACGTACCTACGATTGATATGTCGCACTGGATTTCCCGACTGAAATAGTCGTAATAGGTCACAATGACCGATCAGACAGTACATACATCTACGTTGAAAAAGCGCGCGCGGAAGGTTCCTTTGGGCTTGTCTGGCTTGGCTGTGTTTATCGCCGCCATCTGTTTGTTGCCGATGCTGGCCGTTGCAATCGCCGCGATGAGTGGTGGTACGGGAACGGTTTCTGATCTGCTGGCGACGGTATTGCCGCGGTATGCAGGCAACACGCTCTTGCTGGTCTTGTTGGTTTCTGTCGGAACATTCTGTCTGGGTGTTGGTGCCGCTTGGTTGGTGACGATGACCCGCTTTCCGGGGGCACGGTTGTTTGAGATTGCATTGGTTTTGCCGCTGGCATTCCCTGCGTATGTTTTGGCCTATGCCTACACACATATCTTAGATCACCCCGGCGTTGTTCAAACGAGCTTGCGCAGATCGGAAGAGC
>JALZUL010000176.1 GCA_023301665.1 Ascidiaceihabitans sp. | reverse complement strand
TTTGGCTCCGGCGGTAGGGATCGAACCTACGACAAATTGATTAACAGTCAACTGCTCTACCGCTGAGCTACGCCGGAACGGTATGGGGTGTATAGCTAGGGTGTTTTGCGCCGTCTAGAGGCTTTTGACGTTTTTCTTGAAAAAGTTTTGCACGACATTCAAAGACGTAAGAATTGCGCGTTTTCCGAGATCGGGCCAATGGCTGAAACTTCGGTTTGTCCAACCAAATCAATAAGGTGCGCGAGGACGTTACGTGTGGCAGCGCCCAATAATGCGGGTGGTGTTTCCGTGTAGATCGCTTTGGCGAGCTCCATTGCAGTCGCGGGCGCGTCTTCTAATAGCTCTAAAATTGCAGCCTCGCGGTTGAGCCGGTGATCGATCAGCCAGTCGAGCCGTTCCATCGGCGAATGTATTGCGTCACCGTGACCCGGATAGAAGACGCGCCAGTCTCGATCTTCGAGCTTTGCGCATGACTCCATGAAGTCAGTAAGATCGCCGTCAGGGGGCGACACCAATGAACTTGCCCATCCCATCACATGGTCAGCAGTAAAGCACACATCCCCAGAGGCAAGGCATATATGGTTGCCGATGTGACCCGGAGTGTGCAGCACCTCAAGCTGCCAATCGCTGCCATTGATAAAGTCACCATCGTCGACAATTTGGTCGGGCTGAAATTCAGTATCGATTCCTTCTCCGCCACCGGTCATCCCAGACGCGGCGAGCGCAACCATTGCAGGGCTGCGACCAGCTTGTGCATCACCAAAGGCCAAGACGGGTGCGCCTGTTTGATCCGCAAGTGCGCGGGCGAGGGGGGAGTGATCCAAATGCGTGTGTGTCACGATGATATGAGTGATTTTTTGATCCGGCTCAACGGCGTCTAAAATGGCCTGAAGGTGCGCGTCGCTCACAGGTCCGGGGTCAATCACGGCAAGATCACGTGTCCCAACCAAATATGTATTTGTACCACGATAGGTCATCGGCGAGGGGTTTGGGGCTACGATGCGCCGGACGCCGTCTTCTAGAACAAAAGGCAGGCCGATTGTTGGGGCGAAATCATCAGGTGGGGTCATCGGTTGCCTCTTTCACTTAGGTGTCTAGGTCACTAGGGTTTACGCATGAATTTTAAATGGCTCAAACGTTATCTCCCTCGCAGCCTTTATGGCCGTGCAATTCTCATTATGTTGTTGCCAGTCGTGCTGTTGCAATTGGTGGTTCTTGTCGTGTTCACCCAGCGCCATTTCGAGGGCGTAACAAGACAAATGTCCGATACGGTTGTCAGAGAGCTTGAGGTAGTGCTTGCGGGGGCCACTCAAGAGACGTTGCAAATATTGGACATGGTGGTTGTGCCTGTCCAAGGGAGTACACTTGATGAACCAAACCGACGTGTGTGGTATGATTTTTCGGGGATCGTCATTACCAGGCGGTTGATGGAGCAGCTGCCTGCGGTAAAGGTTGTCGACCTTTCCGAAGATAAAGTGGTGAGGCTGATCCTCGAAACAGTTGATACGCCCATCGAGGTGTCTTTTGAACGCCGTAGGATTTCGGCCTCGAACCCTCATCAGTTGTTTGTAAATATGACGTTTTTTGGTCTGGTATTTACTTTGATCGCGATGGTTTATCTGCGCAACCAATTGCGCCCTATCAAGCGGCTCTCGGTTGCTGCTGAAGGGTTCGGACGTGGGCGCCATATTCCATTTACCCCCTCTGGTGCGACGGAAGTACGCGCGGCAGGCACTGCCTTTGTCGATATGCGCAATCGCATTGAGCGCCAGATCGAAACGCGTACGTTGATGTTGTCTGGGGTGAGCCATGATTTACGTACACCTTTGACCCGTATGCGCTTGGCACTGGCGATGTTGGAGGATGCGGATCGCGAACCGCTCGAGCAAGATGTTGATGAGATGCAGGGTATGATCGATGCCTTTCTTGAGTTCAGCAAGAGTGGACAAGACGCGGAACCAGAACCGGTCGATATCAAGAGCTGGATTGAGCTGGTGATCGAGGACGCAGTGCGGGCAGGGCGCAACGTGTCGCTGATCCATTGCCAAGGCGATGGGGAGGTCATGCTTAGACTTGGCGGGATGCGCCGTGCTCTGGACAACCTGATCGGAAATGCGGTGCGCTATGGATCGCGCGCTGAAGTTTCTATGGATCTGACGGATAGATCCCTGCGCCTTCGGGTCGAGGATGACGGCCCCGGCATTCCAGAAAATCGACGGATCGAGGCACAGCGGCCGTTCACCAGGCTAGATCCTGCACGTAATCAGGATCGTGGCAGCAGTGTGGGTCTTGGTCTGGCCATTGCCACTGATATTGCGCGTGCGCATGGTGGCGTATTGCGGCTAGGGGAAAGCGAACGGCTTGGTGGTTTGCGCGCTGATATTGTGATCGCGCGTTGAGTGCCGTTGGGGCACGATTGCGCAATTATCATAGCCTGCCTAGGGTCGCTTGAAATATTTGGAGACAACCATGAGCCCTTTCGACATGATCAAAGCACAGCTGAGCACGCTTGTGCCATTCCAAACCTTTGTTGGTGTGGAATTGCTAGAATTGGGGGACGGGATAGCGTCGGCTAAACTGGATCAGCGGGCTGAAACGTCAAACCACATTAAAACACAGCATGCTGGCGCGATGTTTACCTTGGCTGAAGCGGCATCTGGCGCGGCAATGGCAGGGGCGATGGCACCGGTTATCTTGTCAGTGCGCCCTGTCGCGGCGGGGGCGAAAATCGGGTATACAAAGATCGCAAAGGGTACTTTGACAGCCCATGCGAAAACATCAGCTCAAGGCAGTGAACTGTTGGCCAAATTAGACGCTGACGGCAAAGTGGCTTTTGAGGTTCTCGTCGATATCCAAGACGAAGATAAAGACACCGTTGCAGAGATGGAAATCACTTGGCACGTCAGCAGACCACAGGCTTAAGCTAGGATGAAACACGGGTTTGATGCCCGCCAAAATGGGCAACGGGGCGTGTTTCATCTAATTTAGGGGGTTAGGCTCACTTAACTGTGCTGCGGCCCGGATTGCCTGCGACAGCAAAGGCTCGTTTGCTTTGACCGTTCACAAGCGCCCAAGAATAGCGCATTTCCCCGCGGGAAATACTGTCGATCAACATGCAGACGTCACCGCGTTTGCGTCCATTGTCAAATTCACCAAAGAACATGCACAAAAGGCCATTCTTGGAAACGACCCATTCTTTAAATGTGCTTGGGCTGCCTTTTGCGTAGTGATGGGCCTCGACCTTGTCTAAGAACAGCGCCCAGCCGTCTTTACCAACACTGATTAATCCGCGCTCTGTCAGTTGTTGTTCGAGCTTGCGATCTTTGGGAATACTGCGCCAAGCTTGCCCGTCGTTTTGGGTAAGTTCGAATTCTTTTAGCGCCTGTTCGCGGCTGCCTTGAAAATCGATGGCCGCCAAACCAAAGAATTTTGCAGCATTCTGACCATGTCTTGCTTTGTAGCGCTGTGTTACGCGCGTCACATCGATTGAGGCTGCGAGCTTATTTTTCCCGTTTGTCGAATGAATGACGCAATCGCGCTGTCCTTTGCGCACATGTTCGCGGCAAAAAGCGAGCGCCTCTTTTTCAGACTGCGAGGCGCTTTTGTTGCCCCAAGCACGACCCCACGGCCCATCCGGTGAAATGGCGAATGATTTGTTTCCTGATTCACTTTCTAATTCCACCAACGCTTGGTTTTGACCTTTCGAAAGTACGACGTTCCAAGGTTCAGCGTTCAAGGCGAGTGGCATTAAAATAGTAAACGATGAAACTGTTAGTGCAATTTTCCAAATCTTATTCTTCACGAAAAACT
>JALZUL010000175.1 GCA_023301665.1 Ascidiaceihabitans sp. | reverse complement strand
GTTGGAAGGCGCAAGACAAATGCAGATCAGAGCGGCCGGAACTGTCCGCTGACGATCACGCTGCAGCCTGCTTCTTTCCCGAAGAAAACTAAATTTGCGCCGCGCGCATTTCGTCCGCCTTTGCGCGGGCGACATTACGCTTCATCACCAATGATGCAGTGATCACGCCCACCGTTACGATCCCGATCATGATTGTCGACAAGGCGTTAATCTCAGGGGTCACGCCCAACCGCACAGCCGAGAAAATCTTGATCGGCAACGTCGTCGAAGACGGACCAGACGCGAACGAGGCAATCACCAAGTCATCTAGTGACAACGTGAACGCCAACAACCAGCCCGCAATGACCGAAGGCGCGATAATCGGCAAAGTAACCGACCGAAACGCATCAAAAGGCGTACATCCAAGGTCAAGTGCGGCTTCCTCTAGCGACTTGTCGAAACTGACCAGTCGGGACGACACGACAACCGAAACATAGCACATTGAAAACGTCGTATGGGCCAAGACAATCGTCAGGACCCCACGATCTAAGTCAATGGCAATAAAGAACAATAGCAACGACAGGCCAGTAATCACCTCTGGCATCACAAGCGGCGCGTAGACCATACCGGAAAACAAGGTACGCCCAAAGAACCGTCCACCGCGCACCATCACATAGGCGGCCATCGTGCCTAAGATCGTGGCAAGGGTGGACGACCAGAACCCCACCTTCACTGTCACCCAAGCCGCGTCCAAGAACGCATCATTTTGCAGCAATTCACCGTACCATTTCGTCGAAAAACCGGCCCAGACAGTGACCAATCGGCTTTCGTTGAAACTGTAGATCACAAGGATGATCATCGGCAGATACAAGAACACAAAGCCAAGCGTCAGGGACGTCGCGTTGAACCAGCTAAACCGCCTCATCCGTCGATCTCCCGCTGTTTTTGTTCATTGCGTTGGAACAGAATGATCGGGATGATCAGGATCAAAAGCAGGATCACTGCAACGGTCGATGCGACCGGCCAATCGCGGTTCGAAAAGAACTCTTCCCACAGCACTTTACCAATCATCAACGTATCAGATCCACCCAGCAACGACGGGATCACAAACTCGCCCAGTGCCGGGATGAACACCAGAAAACACCCCGCAATCACGCCGGATTTCGCAAGCGGTACCGTCACCAACCAGAACGCCTGCGTGCGCGTGCAGCCAAGGTCTTCGGCGGCCTCAAGCAGGCTGTCGTCCATCTTTTCCAAAGCCGCATAAATCGGCAGCACCATGAACGGCAGATACGTATAAACGATGCCGATATAGACGGCGATATTAGTGTTCAAAATCGTGAACGGCGATCCGATCACGCCCATGCCAAGCAGGAGTTGGTTCAGGTATCCTTCGTTTCCCAATATCCCGATCCATGCGTAAACGCGGATCAGGAACGACGTCCAAAACGGCAAAATGATCAGCATCATCAGGGTCGGGCGCCATTCGGGTGATGCCTTTGCCATGCCGTACGCAATCGGGAACCCAACCATCAACGTAAAGAACGTGGCGATGGCCGCAATCTTGAGGCTGGACAGATAGGCCTTCCAATACAGATCATCTGATGTCAGGAATTCGTAATTTTCCCAATTCAGCTCGGCCCAAAACGCCTTAACGCCGCCCCATCCTTGGGACATATCCAGTTGCGGGCCATACGGGGGGATCGACAGTTCATAGTAAGAAAAACTGATCCGAAGCACGATCAGAAACGGCACTAAAAACAGCGCCAACAGCCAGAAATATGGCACTGCGATAAGGGTGAACCGCCGCATTTATTCGGTCAAAACAACACCAGCGGTGTTGGTCCACGACAGCCAAACGGTGTCTTCCCAAGTGAAACTACGCCGGGCAATTCGACGGTTATTTGCGGTTTGGGCTTTGATGACTTTCCCGTCTGGCAGGGCCACGTGATAGGTCGAAATATTCCCAAGATAGGCGATATCCAGCACGGCCCCTTTGATCTTATTGGGTCTGTCGTGCGGTTCATCTTGGGTGATGGTGATCTTTTCAGGGCGGACGGCAAAAGTACACTTAACGTCACCCTTCAGGTCCGTTTCAGCGGTAATCGGCGGCTGCCCCTCAGTCCATGAAATTGACGCAACACCGTCCGTTACAACAGCATGGCCTTCGATCAAATTAACCTCACCGATAAAGTCAGCCACATAGACAGAATTCGGCGACTCGTAGATGCGGTCCGGCGTGGCGACCTGCACGATTTCACCGGAATCCATGACAGCGACGCGCGACGCGACGGTCATCGCTTCTTCTTGGTCGTGGGTCACGATCACAAAGGTCGTGCCGGTCTTTTCCTGAATATCCATCAGTTCAAACTGCGTTTCATGGCGCAGCTTTTTATCAAGCGCGCCCAGCGGCTCGTCAAGCAACAACAGCTTGGGCGCTTTCGCCAAGGAACGGGCCAAAGCGACACGCTGCCGTTGGCCACCAGAAATCTGATGCGGTTTGCGTTTCGCGAATTGCTGCAAGCGGGTCAGGCGCAGCATCTCATCGACACGCGCCGGAATATCGGCGGCGGCCATGTCGGATCGTTTTAACCCAAAGGCGATATTGTCGTAAACGCTCAGATGCGGGAACAGCGCGTAAGA
>JALZUL010000174.1 GCA_023301665.1 Ascidiaceihabitans sp. | reverse complement strand
ACCGCCACCGGTATCGGGGTTGGTTACATGGACGTTCTTCTCATCAAGGTCAAAAGCTGCAATCATTTGACTCTTTGGGACCCAGACGCCTTGACCATTGATTGCAACGTGCAAACGGCCATCATCATCCCAAGAAGCGTAGCAGCCACGCGGCTCCATCGAATTCACGATGATCCGGTTATCACCAACATTCAGCTGAACAACTTTGGCCGCTGCTGCAAAAGCCGCATCTGTGGCTGCTGCGTCGCCCATATCCCAATCGAATGCCACATTGTCTGGCGCGCTTTCATGCAGCGTTTCGCCACCCGCCTTCAAATCCATTTTGGCCGGAAGCTCGTCATAATCGAGCACGATCATTTCAGCCGCATCGCGCGCCTGCGATAAGGTTTCAGCGATGACAGCTACGATAGGTTCTCCGACAAATCGCAAGCGTTCTTTGGCCAACATATTACGGCCCGTATACGCCCCTTTAGATCCATCGCGATTGGCAACAAGAGCCGCATACATTTGCGTATTCATCCCAGCAGCCTCAAGATCTGCGCAGGTCAAAACAGCGTAGACACCGTCTGCTTCGCGGGCATCATCAACGTCAAGATCCGTGATGAGCGCGTGTGCAACTGGGGAACGGAAAAAGAAAGAATGTAGCGCATCTTTTGGCGCGATATCGTCGACGTAACGCCCTTCGCCCGTCAAGAAGCGCACATCTTCGACACGTTTCACGGGCTGACTTTTTCCGAATTTTTCCATGGCCTTGCCCCTAAGCAATCAAAGTATTGAAATGAACTTTAGCTAACATGACTGCCATGCCAACACCCCAGCATCACGTGCCTGCGTTTTTAAAAGAAGGCCTGTAAACCAGTCTGTGCACGACCCAAAATGAGCGCGTGGACATCATGCGTCCCCTCATAGGTGTTGACTGTCTCAAGGTTCATCATGTGTCGGATCACTTGGAACTCACCGCTGATCCCATTGCCGCCGTGCATGTCGCGCGCCATGCGCGCGATGTCGAGCGCCTTGCCGCAATTGTTACGCTTCACGATCGAGATCATTTCTGGTGCGGCATTCGCCGTGTCCATCAATCG
This sequence comes from Ascidiaceihabitans sp., assembly GCA_023301665.1. Lineage (GTDB taxonomy): Bacteria > Pseudomonadota > Alphaproteobacteria > Rhodobacterales > Rhodobacteraceae > Ascidiaceihabitans. The sequence goes on along the minus strand of JALZUL010000174.1, from coordinate 5,868 downwards.
ACCAACTTGCAGCGCCCCCTGCAGGCCCAACGCAATCTCTGTCTGCATGTCAGCCAATTTCTTTTGGAACAACTGCGTGCCAGCAAGTGGCTTATCAAACTGCTTGCGATCCAATCCGTATTGGCGCGCGGCATGCCAGCAGAATTCGGCCGCCCCCATGGCACCCCACGCGATACCGTAGCGCGCGCGATTCAAGCAACCAAACGGCCCTTTCAAGCCTTGAACGTTTGGCAAAAGCGCGGCCTCGCCGACTTCGACACCTTCCATCACGATCTCACCTGTGATCGAGGCGCGCAAAGACAACTTGTTGCCGATCTTGGGGGCTGAAAGCCCTTTCATGCCCTTTTCAAGCACAAAACCTCGGATTTTGCCGCCATGCGCTTCAGACTTGGCCCAAACGACAAAGACATCCGCAATCGGCGCGTTAGAGATCCACATTTTAGAGCCGTTAAGAACGTAGCCGCCATCGGTTTTTTTCGCCACGGTCTTCATGCCTGCTGGATCACTGCCCGCATCCGGTTCGGTCAAACCAAAGCAGCCAATCCATTCGCCAGAGGCTAGTTTCGGCAGATATTTCATGCGCTGTTCTTCAGAGCCATAAGCGTAAATCGGATAGATCACGAGGCTAGACTGTACTGACATCATCGAACGATACCCGCTGTCGATCCGCTCGACCTCGCGCGCGACCAGACCATAGCTGACATACGACCCACCAAGCCCACCATATTGCTCAGGCAACGTGACACCAAGCAGCCCCATCTCACCCATCTCGGCGAAAATGCCTGGATCCGTGACCTCATTGGCATAGGCATCGATGATCCGCGGCACCAATTTTTCATTGGCATAAGCTGCAGCCGATGACTGGATCATGCGCTCGTCTTCACTGAGCTGATCGCTCAGACGAAAGGGATCGGCCCAATCAAAGCTTCCCAAGTCTGGGGCGTCTTTGGCTTTGAGAACTTTCTGCTCCACATTCATGATCGATGCCTTTCGGGAAAAATGTCTACCAAGCACTGCATTCCGTGCTTTGGTTTTTTGAGTCTCGTGTTCTTTAAAGTTCACCACATAGAAAAAGGCATGAAAAGCGATTTCGTTACATGGTTTCGGTATTCTGGATGGTGCAGGTTCATTTAATCTGAAAATGGCCCTGCAACTGGCCGTGAAACGGGCTGTTTTTGGTGGTAGGGTCTTGAAGTTCTAAAAAACGCATCTGTCAAAGGTTAACGTCATATTTAGGCCGCAATCACAATCTATGTGTGCTCTGGTAATATCGGGTGGGGCCCGACCAAAGAGGAGCTCAGTGATGCTGCGCAAAACAACATTGATGGCTGGTTTCGCCACACTATTTCTTTCAACGTCCGTATCGGCGCTTGAGCACCAGATCTTGGTACTTCCCGATGCTTACTTCCCGCAAACATCTTATGTTACGTCCGGTGACACGCTTGTTTTCACAAATGAGTCAGACGTTGTCATCACAGTGACATCCGCTGATGAAGAATGGACCACCGGCGCTTTAGGCTTTGATCAATCTTCTTCGATTTTGGTGGTGCCTGGCATGACAACCGACTTCTTTCACGAAGGTGTTGAAGACGAAAATGGTGACCCAGCGGTTACGGGTATCATCAGCTTTATCGCCCCACCGCTTGATTAAGTCGCACTCAGATCGGGTCCAAAAGATGTGGCCCGTATCCTGTACGTGAATTGACCTCACGACTGACTTTATGAAACTCTAGTGTTTCTTCTGGAGCTGCCCGCATCAGTGTGGCTGCTCCTTTGCCCTTTTCACCAAGCCAAAGCGGTATCTGCTCAAGTTCAAGCATCACTGGCATACGGTGGTGTATGGTAGAAATTCTATCATTCGCTCCAGTTGTCACAATCGCACAGGTGTTCATCGGCATCTCGCCCTTACCCCAAGCCTGCCAAACCCCGGCAAAAGCCATTGGCGCTTGATCAGCTCGGCTAAAGTAATACGGGTTTCGCCCCCCATCAGCGTCTTTGGTCCATTCATAAAAACCAGTCGCCACGATAATACAGCGCCGTGTTCTACAAGCGTCTTTGAACGCCGGCTTTTCTGCGATCGTCTCACCCCGTGCATTGATCAGCAGCGGGCCACCATTTGCCGTTTCGTACCAGCTGGGAATAAAGCCCCACCGCATTGCCCGAAGCCGCCGTTCCCCATTTTGCACGCTAACCGTATGGACAGGGTTCGTAGGGCAAATGTTATAGTTGGGAACGTCTGGCAGATCATTGCTTGGACTGGCAGCGAACAGCTGTGCCATAGCGTCTGTGGGTAGTGTATTGGCCATGCGACCGCACATTTTTATGCCCCTTCAATTTCAACCATTCCCAAAACATACCTTAGCATGAATGAGAGTTTTCAACCTTTTATACCGAACATTCACATCAAACACGCAGCCCAAAAATAAGGGCACCCAGTCATATGACTGAATGCCCGATTTTTTCATGTCTGTCGGTGCTATTACTGCACGCCCAAAACGATTGACTTAGAAGTGAGCCGAAGCAGTTGTGCCTGGCTTGGCCAATGGTGGTGAGAACTTCGTCAAATCGATGCCTTCAACAGCTGTCTTGTACTCTTCCAAAGTTGGCGTGCGTCCAAGGATCGCAGACAAAACAACAACCGGAGTTGACGCAAGCAGTGATTCACCTGTTTTCTCGTCCGCATCCTCAACAACACGCCCCTTGAACAAACGTGTGGATGTCGCAAGAACAGTATCGCCTTTTGCAGCTTTTTCTTGGTTACCCATGCAAAGGTTACAACCCGGGCGTTCTAGATACAGGATATTTTCATATTCTGTACGCGCTGTGTTCTTAGGTGCCGTATCGTCAAATTCGAAACCAGAGTACTTTTGCAAGACGGCCCAATCGCCTTCTTCCTTTAGCTCATCGATGATGTTGTAGGTTGGAGCAGCCAAAACAAGCGGAGCTTTAAACTCAACTTTGCCAAAGGATTTTTCCAAGTTGCGCAACATCTGAGCTACAATTTTCACATCGCCTTTGTGAACCATGCATGATCCAACAAAGCCAAGATCAACCTTTTTCTCTGCACCGTAGTAAGAGATTGGGCGGATCGTATCGTGAGTGTAGCGCTTGGAAACATCTGCGTTCGCGACATCAGGGTCAGCGATCATCGGCTCAACGATTTCGTCTAGATTAACCACAACTTCTGCGAAGTACTTGGCGTTTGCATCTGGCACCAGAGCTGGTTTTTCACCTGATTTGATCTCTGCAATACGCTTATCAGCGATATCAACCAAACCTTTGAGCATCTCAACGTCGTTATCCATACCCTTTTCGATCATGATCTGGATACGCGCTTTGGCGATCTCAAGTGAGCCGATCAACGTGTCATCTTCAGAGATACAGATCGACGCTTTGGCTTTCATCTCAGCGGACCAATCCGTGAAGGTGAAGGCTTGGTCAGCCAACAACGTGCCAATGTGCACTTCGATAACGCGCCCTTGGAAAACGTTGTCGCCAAATTGCTCAAGCATTTGCGATTGTGTGGCGTGAACCACGTCGCGGAAATCCATGTGCTCGGCCATTTTGCCTTTGAACGTCACTTTTACAGACTCAGGGATTGGCATTGTCGCCTCACCTGTCGCAAGTGCCAGCGCAACCGTACCGGAGTCCGCACCAAACGCGACGCCTTTAGACATACGCGTGTGGCTATCACCACCAATGATGATCGCCCAGTCATCCACAGTGATGTCGTTAAGCACCTTGTGAATAACGTCGGTCATTGAGTGATAGACATCTTTTGGGTCACGCGCGGTGATCAAACCAAACTTGTGCATGAATGCCATAAGTTTTGGTGTGTTCTCTTGGGCTTTAAAGTCCCAAACAGACGCAGTGTGACAACCTGATTGATAAGCGCCGTCCACTGTTGGCGAAAGAACCGTTGCAGCCATCGCTTCCAATTCTTGGGCCGTCATCAAGCCAGTCGTATCTTGTGAGCCAACGATATTCACGCCGACTCGTGCATCAGATCCTGCGTGCAAGAGTGTGCCATCCGCCACGCCAACCGCATTGGCGTTAAAGATTTTCTCTACCGCTGTCAGACCTTGATCAGGGATGGTAATTTCTTTTGACGGCGCAAAGGCTGATTTAAACTCAACACCCAGAATGGCAGATGCTACGTTTTGCAACTTTTTACCAAAGACGATCGCATACGAGCCACCAGCCTTCATGAATTCCACTTTTTGCGGAGTAAACGAAGAAGACATGTCAACCAGCACTTCTTCGCCGGCTTCATCCAAAAGCTTCTTTTCTTTGGTGTTGATTGTCAGAACCGTACCTGTGGCGACAGAGTATTTTTCTTCCAAGATCGGGTTGCCGTCGTTGTTCAAAATTGGGTTGCCGTCGGAGTCGACTTTCTTAACCCAGTTTTTCAGATCGACACCGATACCACCGGTCACACCAACAGTCGTCAAGAAGATAGGCGAGATGCCGTTTGTGCCCGCAACAACTGGCGCGAAGTTCACAAATGGAACATATGGGCTGGCTTGCTTACCTGTCCACAATGCAACGTTGTTCACGCCTGACATGCGAGATGAGCCAACACCCATGGTGCCTTTTTCAGCAATCAACATAACGCGCTTGCCAGGGTGCAGCTTTTGAAGGTCTTGAATCTCGACCTGAGCTTCTGGTGTAATCATGCACTTACCGTGCAATTCGCGGTCTGCACGTGAGTGCGCTTGGTTGCCCGGTGACAGCAGGTCAGTTGAAATATCACCTTCACCCGCGATGTACGTAACAACTTTGATTTCTTCTTCAACGTCAGGAAGTTTTGTGAAGAATTCCGCTTTCGCGTAGCTTTCCAAGATTTCCTTTGCAACGCCATTGCCTGCCTCGAACGCAGCCTTCAGACGATCTGTATCGGCCTCATACAAGAACACCTGCGTCTTCAAAACATCAGCCGCTTGTTGTGCTTTTGCAGCGTCATCGCCGAGAGCCACGTCTAGCAGAACCTCAACAGATGGTCCGCCTTTCATGTGAGACAACAATTCAAACGCAAATTCTGGCGTGATCTCTGCAACTGTCGCGCTGCCATCAATGATCTCTTTCAGGAATTGCGCTTTTGCACCCGCAGCACTCGTGGTGCCCGGCAGAGTGTTGTAGATAAAGAAGTTAAGCGATGCTTCTCTTTCAACATGGCCCGTGTCTTTAATCTGCGCGATGATCTCTTTTGTTAGAGCATCGTCATCAATCGGCTTAGGGTTTAACCCGTGCTTTTTACGGAGTTCGATTTCTTCTAGGTAGGCTGCATATAGGCTCATGATAATCTCATCGAATAGTTGATGTATATGTGGCGAAACTCCGTCAAACGACTCAAGGTCATCAGCGGCAGTGCACTTGTATACTATGGTATGCAAGCTGGGTCGGAACTTCAAGTCACCCTCGCAGCAATACCTATTGTGATTTAGACGAAAAAACACGTTATATTTTTATGGTTTCAGGAAAAGATACTCTGGATCGTCCACAACATAGTGGTTCAGTTGGAAAAGTTGACTTTTTGGCAGAAAATGATGCGCCTAACGAAAAAATGAACAAAAGCTCAAGTCACTAACTTAGAATTGAGCCCTGCACCGAATATATGGCTGATGGTTCGCCCTCCGACTGCCGAAAAAGCGAATTGGCAAAATCAAAACGAACGCGACATCCCTCACTTGCTCGACATTATCCGTAATTGTTATAGTTGTTGCGTGCCCAGCAATGAAATTAAGCAATGACCCCAATCTTATATTCCTTCCGCCGTTGCCCTTATGCGATGCGTGCGCGTTGTTCTGTTTTATCTTCGCAAACAACCGTTGAACTGCGTGAAATCCTTTTGCGTGATAAGCACCCATT
>JALZUL010000173.1 GCA_023301665.1 Ascidiaceihabitans sp. | reverse complement strand
GTTCACGATCTTCAGAGGGCAGCGCCTCACCTGTTTGCAGGTGATCACTGACAGTCAAAACCGCCAAAGCACGGCGATCATATCGCGCGGCCAATGTGTACAGTTCTGCGGCTTCCATTTCGACACCCAAGATGCCGTGACGGGTCATTTGCTCGTTCAGGTCGGGGCGTTCGTCATAGAAAACATCTGACGAATAAATGCCGCCAACATGGGTTTTACAGCCTTTGGTTTCTGCGGATTTGACCGCCGCGGCAAGCAGGCCGTAATCGGCAGAGGGCGCGAAATTGAATTCTTTGAAAATGCCAGAAGACGGCGAGTTGAGCGTGCTTGCCGTCATTGCGACAATCACATCCCGAATGCCAACCTGTGGCTGCATCCCACCACAGCTGCCAATGCGAATAAGGGTCTGTGCGTTATAGTCTTTGATCAGCTCGTTCACGTAGATCGACAACGATGGCATGCCCATGCCGGACCCTTGGATCGTCACACGGTTGCCGTTCCAAGTGCCGGTAAAGCCCAGCATACCGCGCACTTCATTGACCAATTCAACATCCTTTAGGAATGTTTCGGCGGCCCATTTCGCGCGGTAGGGATCACCGGGCATCAATACTGTTTCGGCGATCTGGCCGGGTTTTGCACCAATATGTACGGTCATGGTTTGAACTCCTTTTATTTGGGGCCAACCTGCCTGCATGGGGCGGCAGGGGCAAGGTACAAGTACGGAATTCCTCACTTGGTTCATGGGGCACGGCACCCCATCTCAATTCGATGATCACAAAAGGAATAAAAACGTGAAGGCTATTATCAGCGCATTGGCAATTTCTGTAACGGTTTTGGGGGCATGCGATATAACACATCCCGTCGCCGTTGTTGGCCCGTCAGATACGGTATTTAGAGGCACAGCGACCGCGACGCTTTTGGAAGGGGGATGGTTTCAAGTGAGCAATGGAAAGACCAGTTGTTCAGGGCGCTACACACCCACGCCAAAAGCGAAAGAGGTCACCTTTCCAGTACGTTGCACAAACGGTTTGACCGGTATTGGCACTGCGAATTTTGAAAACCCCAGCGCCGGTGGTGGTGAAATCTTGATGCGCGATGGTACCGAATGGCGGTTCATCTTTGGCCAGCAAGCCTTGTTGGTCTAGACGATATAGGGCCGTTATAAATGCGGCCCTTTGATCGCTTATTCAGCCGCGACATCCATTGGGTCAACCAAGGTTATGATATCGGCCATGATAGTGTTTAGTTCGAAATCCTTAGGGGTATAGACACGTGCAACGCCCATTGCCCGCAAACGGTTTGCATCCTCATCAGGAATGATACCGCCAACAATAATCGGTATGTGTTTCAGGCCTGCCTCGGCCATCCGTTTCATCAGGTCCCCAACCAAAGGGATATGACTGCCCGACAAGATCGATAGGCCCACAATATGTGCCTGATCCTCAACAGCGGCGGCAACCAGTTCTGCGGGGGTGAGGCGAATGCCTTCATAGGCAATATCCATGCCGCAATCTCGGGCACGTACTGCGATTTGTTCCGCCCCATTCGAATGCCCATCAAGCCCGGGTTTGCCGACCAGAAATTTTAGGCGTCGCCCCAATTTATCACTGACCAGATCAACGGCCGTGCGCAGATCATCCAAACCCTCTGTCTGGTTCGATTGGCCTGCTGCCACACCCGTCGGACCACGGTACTCACCAAAAACAGCGCGCATCTGAGCGGCCCATTCGCCGGTGGTAACACCCGCTTTTGCAGCGACAATCGAGGGCTCCATAATATTGCGCCCCTCTGCGGCGGCAGCACGTAAATCGGCAAGGGCCGCATCGACCACCGCATGATCCCGTGTCGCGCGCCACGCATTGAGGTGGTTGATTTGCTCCTGCTCAACAGCTGGATCGACAACCATGATGCCACCATCCGCCGTCATGAGCGGCGAGGGTTCGGTGCTGGTGTATTTATTCACGCCAACAACAACCGTTTCACCGGCTTCGATCCGGTTCAATCGATCTGCATTGGACTGAACCAAAGCGGCTTTCATATAATCGATGGCGTCGATCGCACCGCCCATGGCATCCAGATTGGCAAGCTCCGCGCGCGCACCCTCCTTGAGGTTTTCAACCTTTGCATCCACGGCAGGGTTGCCATCAAATAGGTCATCAAATTCAAGCAGATCGGTCTCAAACGCCATGATTTGCTGCATGCGCATGGACCATTGTTGATCCCATGGACGCGGCAGGCCAAGTGCCTCGTTCCACGCGGGCAATTGTACCGCGCGAGCGCGGGCTTTTTTGGACAAGGTCACAGCCAGCATTTCGATCAAGATACGGTAAACGTTATTTTCGGGTTGTTGCTCGGTCAAGCCAAGCGAATTCACCTGAACACCATAGCGAAAGCGGCGGTATTTCGCGTCACTTACACCGTAGCGCGTTTCGCAAATTTCGTCCCATAAATCGACAAAGGCGCGCATCTTGCACATCTCGGTGACGAACCGAATGCCTGCATTCACAAAGAATGAAATACGACCAACGAGCGCTGGAAAATCTGCAGGGTCGACGCGCGGTTGCAGCTCGTCAAGCACCGCCGTCGCGGTGGCCAATGCAAATGACAACTCTTGTTCAGGTGTCGCGCCAGCTTCTTGCAGGTGGTACGAGCACACGTTCATTGGGTTCCATTTGGGGACATTCGTATAGCAATATTCCGCGACATCCGCGATCATTTTCAATGAGGGTTTCGGCGGACAAATATAGGTGCCACGCGACAGGTATTCTTTGATCAGATCGTTCTGAACTGTCCCTTGAAGGGCTGAAATATCCGCCCCTTGTTCTTCAGCGACTGCGATGTAAAGCGAGAGCAACCAAGGTGCCGTTGCATTGATCGTCATCGATGTGTTCATTTTTTCTAAAGGTATTTGATCAAACAATGCGCGCATATCGCCAAGGTGGGATATTGGCACGCCGACTTTCCCGACTTCACCGCGCGACAGAATGTGGTCGCTGTCGTAACCCGTTTGGGTGGGCAGATCAAAAGCAACTGAAAGGCCGGTCTGCCCTTTGTCTAGGTTGGACCGATATAACAGGTTTGACTCCGCTGCTGTCGAGTGACCCGCATAAGTGCGGATCAGCCAAGGGCGGTCTTTAGTGGGGTGGGTCATAACGAAAGTGTCCAAATGGCACGCGAGATTGCGTTGTAATTTTATTGCGCAGCTTGTACCTTACTTGAAACTTTGAACCCTTGTCAATTCGCTGCGTTGCGCCGTTGGCGAGAAAACTGTGAAAGCTGACCCGCGATGATCATGCCCCAAGCGAGAATTCCTTGTCCGTGGGAGGATAGATTTTGCGGTCCGCGAAACGTTATCAGCCTTAGAATGTCGTTCAAGCTGGGCGGGGTGCTAATGACCAGTTGGATAGGAAGCCCGTCGAATAACAAAAGGTAATAGGTGTAATACACTTGAGGTGAGAGCCACGCAAAAAAGAAAAAACCAACCACCGCGACAATAAGCTTGAGATACCAAGAGGCGCGAATGCAGGCCATCCCCCAGATCAATGCGCCAAACAGCACGAGTGAAAGGCCCAAAAGCCCAACCTGACCTAGAATGGTTAACGTAAAGAAGGAGTCTTGGTTATACATAAATACCTCTATGAGAGATCAGCGGCATCTGACCAAGAAAATTTTGGTTTACCCGCGTGATAGTGGCTGTAAGGGTGGCGCATGATGACGCAGATAGTTGAACTTCCCCTCTGGCTTTTTGTCTTGATCTTGCTGTTTGCAGCGGTGACGGCGCTGAGCCATTTCTTATTGCCCTCTGTACGTTGGTTTTTCCGGCGCCGTTTGGAACGGGCTGTGAAACGGTTGAATACACGACTGACACGGCCCATTGCACCGTTCAAGTTGGCGCGGCGTCACGATATGATCCAACGGTTGATCTATGATCCCGAGGTCACACAAGCCATCGTGAACCACGCGGCTAAGAACAACGTTCCGGAAAATGTCGCGTTTGAAATAGCCCGTCGTTACGCCCGCGAGATTGTACCAAGCTTTAGCGCTTTTGCGTATTTTAGCTTTGCAATTCGTGTGGCGCGCTGGCTTGGCAATAGCTTTTATGATGTGCGTACTGGTGCAGACAACGACGCACGTTTGGCTAAAATACCATCCGATGCGACGGTCATTTTCATTATGAACCACCGTAGCAATATGGACTATGTGCTGGTGACTTATCTTGCCGCGCGTGCCTCGGCTTTGTCTTATGCCGTTGGCGAATGGGCGCGGGTTTGGCCGCTGACCTTGTTGTTTAAGTCGATGGGCGCATATTTTATCCGCCGCCGCGCACGTGGTGCTTTGTATCATCGTGTTCTAGCGCGTTACGTTCAGATGGCGACGTCGGCAGGTGTGACACAAGCGGTTTTCCCCGAAGGAGGGTTAAGCTTGAACGGCCGTTTGATGTCTCCCCGAATGGGTTTGTTGTCTTATGTTATTGAAGGTTTCGATCCCGAGAACGGGCGCGATGTGATGTTTGTTCCAGTCGCTATAAACTATGACCGTGTCCTGGAAGATCGGGTTTTGATCGCGGCGGATGCGCGTGGCGATCGAAAATTTAGCGGTAAGGTGAGTGTGGTCTTCAAATTTATCCTTGGGCGGGTATGGCAGAAAATTTGTGGAAAACCCTTTCAGTTTGGAACCGCAGCTGTGGCCTTTGGTGAGCCGGTATCATTGCGCAGTTATGATAACAGGGCGTCGGCCAATGCATTGGCTGTTGATCTAATGAAGCGTGTTGAACAGGTGATGCCAGTTGTCATGGTGCCGCTTTTGGCACGTGCTTTGTTGCAGAGTGACCTGCCCACAGAAAACGAGAAACTCGAAACCGTTTTGGATGGTTTAACGACGGATCGCATGGACACGGCAGTGAGCATACCGGCCAATCAGAGGCTAACCATTGCCAACCGCGCGCTGCAGCAGCTGCAAGAGCGAGGGATCATCGAGCAAGTTGATGATGTTTGGCGGAAAACCCCAGAAAGTGACGCAATTTTAAGGTATTATGCGAATTCAATCGCTCACTTTTATGAGGGGAACGATGCAGGCGCAGAATAATTTCTGCACTCGCAGGGTTATAAAGTTTCAAAAAATATTAAAAAATGATTGTATAATTACTTTGTGAAATCTATCCCAGTGTTAACACAGTGCGAATCTGCGCTGTTTTCATGTTGGTTTAGAGGAGGCTGCTATGGCTTTGGACACTGGTATTGCGCATTACAACGCACCTGAAAAAGATCTGTATGAAGTTGGGGAAATCCCTCCGATGGGGTACGTCCCAAAGCAGATGTATACTTGGGCCATCCGCAAAGAACGTCACGGTAACCCTGACACGGCCATGCAAAAAGAGGTTGTTGATGTTCCGGTTCTGGACAGCAACGAAGTGTTGGTCTTGGTCATGGCGGCGGGGGTCAACTATAACGGGGTTTGGGCGGCTTTAGGTCTGCCGATCAGCCCTTTTGATGGTCACAAGCAGCCTTATCATATTGCCGGTTCGGACGCGTCGGGCATCGTTTGGGCCGTTGGCGACAAGGTCAAGCGCTGGAAAATCGGTGATGAAGTTGTCATCCATTGCAACCAAGATGACGGTGATGACGAAGAATGCAATGGCGGCGATCCGATGTTTTCCACCAGCCAACGGATCTGGGGATATGAAACGCCAGATGGATCTTTTGCGCAGTTTACCAATGTGCAGGCTCAGCAACTGATGCCGCGTCCCAAACATCTGACATGGGAAGAAGCGGCGTGTTATACGCTCACTTTGGCGACCGCTTACCGTATGCTGTTTGGGCATGAGCCACATGATTTAAAGCCGGGTCAAAACGTTTTGGTCTGGGGCGCGTCTGGTGGTTTGGGCTCTTATGCAATCCAGTTGATCAATACCGCAGGCGCAAATGCAATTGGGGTTATCTCTGATGAAAGCAAACGCGATTTTGTGATGAGTTTGGGCGCTAAGGGCGTATTGAACCGCAAGGATTTCAACTGTTGGGGACAGATGCCAACCGTGAACACGCCAGAATATGCGGCGTGGTTCAAAGAAGCCCGCAAGTTCGGTGCAGCGATCTGGGAGATCACAGGCAAGGGCAATAACGTTGATATGGTGTTTGAACATCCGGGCGAAGCGACATTCCCAGTCTCGACCTTTGTGTGTAAAAAAGGCGGTATGGTTGTGATTTGCGCGGGAACCACAGGGTTTAACCTAACGCTAGACGTACGGTACATGTGGATGCATCAGAAACGCTTGCAAGGGAGCCACTTTGCGCATCTCAAGCAGGCATCAGCAGCCAACAAGCTGATGGTCGAACGCCGGCTTGATCCTTGTATGTCAGAGGTGTTCGAATGGGACGCGTTGCCACAGGCGCATATGAAGATGATGCGCAACGAACACAAGCCTGGGAATATGTCGGTTTTGGTTCAGGCTCCGCGCACAGGTTTACGAACTTTAGAAGATGCACTGGATCAACAGCGTTAAAAGCCGTGAAACGTGCCAAATGCCAACGCCCGCGAATCAACCTAGGACCGCGGGCGTTTCCGTTGTGAGCGGCGGAATAAGTTAATTCAAAGACTTATTTTTAGCACCCTCCCTATTTTAGGGGAGGGGAAATGCGCGAATTTTTAGAAATTATCACTCATGTTATGGTTGTGTTAACTGTTCATTAACTAACTAAGGGTGTAGCTAAAATGAGAAGTGACTGGATATTGGATGTGCTTACAGACCTCAAAACATTTGCTCGCGCGAATGAATTGACGGCTCTGGCAGAACAGCTGGATGACACCGCAATTGTCGCCATGGCCGAGATCGCAGCGCTTAGGGAAAAACAGTATAGGCGCGCCAATGACATCGACCTTGAAGTTGGAACACATTTTGGGGGAACTGGAGCAAGCTGAAGGGCTTGACGGATTACAAATCGCAATTGTCGCTCTTAGGGATCATATGAAAGTCGATCATATGGTCTATCATTGGGTTGATAGTGCAGGGGACCAATACGGTTGCGGCACCTACTCGGATGAATGGGTGCAACGGTATCTCGAGCAGAATTATCTTCGTGTGGATCCGGTAATTGCTGGGTGTTATCAACGGTTTCACCCGGTGGATTGGAAGCGTCTTGATTGGTCAAGTAAAGCGGCACGTGCTTTCCAAAAAGAAGCGATTGCTTATGGCGTTGGCAATCAAGGGTTTTCGGTTCCGATCCGTGGCCCTAACGGTCAGTTTGCCCTGTTTACGGTAAGTCATTCAGGGGACGACGAACATTGGGTACGTTTTACCGAGCTACAAACCCGCAATATGATCCTTATTGCGCATGCTTTTAACCGCAAGGCCTTGGATCTGGAACCAGACAGAAAGCCGGATCAGTCACAGGCGTTGTCGCCGCGCGAAGTAGATGCAGTGACGCTTTTGGCGATGGGATACAATCGGGCGCAGGTGGCACAAACGCTTGCGATTTCCGAACACACGGTCAGGGTTTACATCGAGAGTGCGCGTTTCAAATTGGGGGCTATGAACACCACCCATGCAGTTGCCCGCGCAATGAGCCGCGGTTTGATTGTTGTGTAATCTCGCTCAGATTGCTTGTTTTGGGCAGTGTTGCGTGATCAGGCGAAGAGCGCGCGCTCAGGTGAACCCACATTAACAGACGCATAGGTAAGAGTTTGTTCAGGTCTTCAAAGACCACGGACAAGGAGAACTCATATGCTGCGCTACATTTACGCTGACCAACTTCCAAAATTTTCAAAACTTGCCTCATCCATGTTCCGCGACCGCGCGGATCAATTCAAGACACGGTTAAAGTGGGATGTGTGCGTCGATGCAGACGGGTTTGAACGCGATGAATATGATGACCTAAATCCGCTCTACGTGATTTGGGAAAATGCCGATGGCACGCATGGCGGGTCGATGCGGTTTTTGCCGACAACGGGGCAAGTCATGGTGAATGATCATTTCCCGCATTTGCTGGGCGGGGGGAGCCTGTCTAGCCCAAAGATTTGGGAATGCACAAGATTTTGCCTCAGCCGTGGGGCCGACCCAAAGGTTGCTGCGGCTTTGATGTTGGCCGGCGGCGAGATCATGGAGGGGTTCGGAATTGAACATTTCGTCGGGGTTT
>JALZUL010000172.1 GCA_023301665.1 Ascidiaceihabitans sp. | reverse complement strand
TTGATGTTTTGATCAATAATGCAGGCGTAATTGAACCGATTTCCCATTTAGCAAATGCCGACCCAGATGAGTGGGGACAGGTTATTGATATCAACCTTAAAGGTGTCTTTAACGGAATGCGGGCTGTGTTGCCGATGATGATTGAAGCAGGTGCCGGAAGCATTTTGACGATCAGTTCGGGTGCAGCCCACGGCCCGGTCGAAGCATGGAGCCATTATTGTTCTTCCAAAGCGGCGGTAAACATGTTGACCCAATGCGTTCATAAAGAGAATGGCGGAGACGGCGTTCGCGCGATTGGTTTGTCACCGGGAACAGTTGCCACGCAGATGCAACGCGAGATCAAGGCATCAGGTGTCAATCCTGTTAGCCAACTGGATTGGGATGTTCATATTCCAGCGGATTGGCCAGCCCGTGCATTGCTTTGGATGTGTGGAGCGGACGCAGATGAATTTTGCGGTCAAGAAATCTCACTGCGTGAAGACGATATTCGCAAGCGGGCAGGCTTGATTTGATCAGGCTTGATAAAACGAAACCTCATTCCTTTCTCTGTTGTGGGGTAACGTTGTCCAAATGCCTAGTTTTGTTTGGTGAAAAAGCTGGGGTTCTTGCCTCGACCCTCTGTTCTAGAGCGAATGGTGTCGTTGGGTTTTGGGTTGCTAGATCACTTCGTCGAGCTGCACATACGGATGCTCCATGCCTTGAGCCTCTGTCGGGAGACTGTTGCTGTGGAGTCTAAGATTGCTCATGGCATAAAGGAGCTTTGTAGCTAGCGCTTGCATCGTTACCCTTCGCGTTGCATGACGAAAGGGTGATTCAAAGGTGAGTTTATGTTTGGTATTGATCTAGAGGCACAACCTGAAATCGTTCAAACAGCGGTTGGGTATGCAGTTCAGGGCTGGGAGTTGGCGGAAAGCTGGTTGTTGAGCCCCGCTGCTTGGTCCCAGTTTGGTTTGCTGGTTGTCGCATATATACTGGCCGTTCTCGTCACCCGCCGCCTTCGGCCGGCGTTGAGTGGGCTGCTTGACCCATTAGATAGCGTGAACATTTTTGCGGCTCCACGTCGCTTTGTTATGCTATTCTTGCCGCTGCTTTTGCCGTTGCTAGCCTATGTGTTTACTGGCGTTGGTGAGGGTATTGTTCGTTCCTTGTTTGATAGCGGATCTGTCATCGCCTTTGGTAAACGGGTCTTTTTGTTCCTCGCCGTTCGTGTACTTGTGCGTGACATCGTCACCGACGGTTTCCTTAAGGTCATCGGTAGATACATTTTTATCCCAATTGCGGCCCTTTATGCGCTGGGATTGCTTGACCTTGCTCAAGCCCAGCTGACGGCCACTGAGATCGCGATTGGTAATATTCGTTTCTCAGTCATGGCGTTGGTGCGTGGTGTAATTGCTGGATCACTGTTGTTTTGGCTGGGCGGCTGGTCAAACCAGCAATCCACTACCTTTATTTCTAAGCAAGAAGAAATGCGGCCGTCGCTCCGGCAATTGGTCAGCAAAGCAATAGAATTCATGATCTTTGGTATCGCATTCTTGCTGCTGATGAACATCATGGGGATCAATCTGAGTGCGCTTGCTGTTTTGGGTGGTGCGATTGGTGTTGGTCTTGGTTTTGGTCTGCAAAAAATCGCCTCTAACTTTATTTCGGGTGTAATCCTTTTGGTAGAGGGCCAAGCTACTGTTGGCGATTACGTCGAGCTTGACGGTGGCGAAGCAGGCACGATTGTTAAGATGACGGCGCGTGCCGCTATTTTGGAAACCTTTGATGGTCGATGGATCGTGGTGCCAAATGAAGATTTCATAACAACGCGGGTGGTGAATTATTCTGACAGCGGATCCGCAAACCGTTATGATGCTCCGTTCTCGGTGAGTTACGATACGGATATTAACCTTGTTCCGGCCATTGTAGAGGCTGCAGTTTCCAAACATCCCGAAGTTCTGGACACGCCATACCCACCAGATTGCGAATTATTGGCTTTTGGTGACAGTGGCGTTGATTTTGTGGTTGAGTTCTGGGTCAACGGCATTGATGACGGACAAAACAAATACAAATCCCAAGTGTTGTTCCTGATTTGGAATGCTCTGAAAGACGCTGGTATCCAGATTCCATATCCGCACCGCGTCGTGGAGATCAAAGGCGATATGAAAGGCCTGATAAAATGACAAAAACTGCAGCCGTTGTCGGCGGGGGGCCTGCCGGATTGATGGCTGCTGAGATGTTGGCGAAAGCGGGTGTCAAAGTGACCGTTTATGATGCCAAACCGTCTTTAGGTCGCAAGTTCTTGATGGCTGGAAAGTCGGGTTTGAACCTAACAAAGGATGAAAACCTCGAAGCGCTTCTTGAAGCCTATGGTATGCATTCGGAAGAAATACGACCAATGGTGTCGGTGTTTGATGCTCAAAAGGTACAGGCCTGGGCGCGTGGACTGGATCAAGCCATCTTTATTGGGTCTTCGGGACGTGTCTTTCCTGAAGCGATGAAAGCGTCGCCTTTGTTGCGGGCTTGGTTTGCGCGTTTGGATGCTTTGGGCGTAACTCGCGTGACGCGTTGGCGCTTTGTCGGTATGGGACCTGAGGGGTTACAGTTTGATACTGCCGATGGCGTGCAAACCGTTCAAGCCGATGCTACCGTTCTGGCAATGGGCGGCGCGAGCTGGGCCAAATTGGGCTCTGATGGCGCATGGGCCAATATTCTCGGAGGTACAGGCGTTGCTCTTGCGCCATTTGGTGCGATGAACATTGGCATGCGCGTTGATTGGTCCGCCCATATGTCCAAGCACTTTGGTGGTGCTATCAAGGGGGTCGCTTGGATGGTTGGCGGACAAGTATCACGTGGTGAGGCTGTTGTTTCTTCGCGTGGTATCGAAGGTGGAGGGGTTTATTCATTGTCCCAAGCGCTGGGCGAAGGAAATACCCTGACTGTTGATCTGCTACCGGATATGAAGTTGGAAGACGTCGCGCATCGATTGTTTAAACCGCGCGGTAAAACCAGCCTTTCAAATCATTTGCGCAAGGCATTGCGATTGTCGCCCGTTAAGATCGCGATATTACAAGAGTTCGCACGGCCATTGCCGCAAGAGGCGGCCAAACTGGCACAGCTCATTAAGGCTTTACCGGTGCCCTATACTGGTCTGAATCCGATGGACGAGGCGATCTCGACCAGTGGGGGCGTGAAGTGGGACGCTATGGATGCGAGCCTGATGCTAAAAGATATCCCTGGGGTGTTTTGTGCAGGTGAGATGCTGGATTGGGCGGCTCCGACCGGCGGTTATCTGTTGAACGGGTGCCTGGCGACAGGACGATGGGCTGGTATTTCAGCGATACGTTACTTGGGGATTCCTGAGGCCTAAAACAGGCACTGGCAGGTAGGATTTAGCGATTGCCCAGCATGGCCAATCGGATAAACGCGCGTTCGACTAATGCCATGGCAGGCGCGTTTTGGCCTGCGCTGCGCAGTTTGAGGTCAGTATCTGTGAGAACCGTCAATGCGGTTTCTAACTTCACGGGCCCCCAACGGCGGGCCTGTGAGATGATGCGATCCTTGTTTGGCCCCCAGACATTTGGGCGACCCGTCGTGTCGCAGGCGACGCGATGGAGCGATCTGAAATGGCGCATTGCGCCGATACAAAGCGAAACAGCATTGACGCCTTGGGCCTGTAGTTTCCGCAACACAGGGCCAATTTGATCAGCGCGGGCATCCGCAACAACCATCAGAATGTCGTCGATATCGGCCTCTGTTGATGTCGGTGCGCAGGCGGCGATATCGTCTGCCGACATTGGCGATGTGTCATTCAACTTGTAGAGGGTGATCTTTTGGACGGTTTGGCGAAAATCGCCGGGATCCAGCGCCTTGGCCAGATCAGTTAAAATGTTCATCACATCACCGGATGGGGTTTCAAGTCCAGCGGTGCGCAACGTTTGTTCGATTTCTTCTCGTGTTGGCGGGTTGTCGTAAATCCCGACAGCAAAAGCATTAGGGTGGGATTCGAAAGCTTTGCGGATCTTGGACGTGGGCTTGAGGGCACCGGCGGTTACGATAATCTGTGCGTCGCCTTGTTGCCATTCTTCGAGTGCCGCAAGGACCATGGGGGCTACATTTTCGTTAGCATCCTCAACAAACGCGGCACGCGTTCCGGGAAAGAAACCGATAGCTTTGATTGCATCGAGCAACAGTGCCTTGTCTTTGCGTAACTCTCCGGCAGGAATCCGTGAAAGACGCATTTCTTCTTCGCCTTGCGCACCTATAAGGGCGTGGATTACCTCTTGTCGTTTGATGGCGACGCGCATTGCGTCAGCCCCATAAATCAACAAGCCCGTCTTATTTGGATCAGGCTTAGCGAAATAACCATTGGCTTGCGCGCCGGTCAGTTTCATGACGGCAGATCAGCCGTGACAACGAGGTTTTCGACAATAAGGTCGGCCAAGATGACCATGAGTCGTTTTTGCGCATCTTGTTCAGCAGCTTGGGTCGCCACTGTGCTGCCTGTAGCAGAGTAACCGGTAAAGCTGTTGACCTTACCGGAGGCTACGATTTGACCATTTTGCGTGTCGCGTAAGCTATAGTTTGCAATTCCGAGCAGATTGAAGCGTTCGATGTCACCTTCGGCGTTAATATTCAGGCCTTCTTCAGATGTTGTGATGTTAACGCTTAGATTAAACCGTGGATCGGACGAACGGCCAATCCGTGTTTCTAGCTGCTTGGTCACCAGAAATCCATTTCTGGTTGTCGGTTCTTCAACGAGCACGTTGTTGAGTAAGATGTTGGCACTGCCGTTCGTGCCGTAGACTGGTGCGAACCCGCAGGCCGCAAGTGCTACGATGGGCAATGCCAAAAGAAGTTTAAACAACGACATTCACAATCCGTCCCGGTACAACGATCACCTTTTTTGGGGTTCCCCCTTCAAGGGCCTTTTGTACAGCCTGCGTTGCCAACGCGAGTTTTTCAACCTCATCTTTTGGCATGTCTGCGGGTACGCTGATTTCCCCACGACGCTTGCCATTGATCTGGATTGGCAAAGTGACAGTGTCATCGACCATCATCGCTTCGTCTGCTTTGGGCCATGGTGCGGTGGCGACAAGGTCGGCTCCGCCTTGAGTTGCCCAGATGTGCTCAGAAAGGTGAGGGGTCATTGGGGCCATGAGCTGAGCAAGGGTCTTAATTGCTTCGTGTTGTGCCGCGTAACCCGCTTTGGATTTTTGTAGCACAGCGGTAAAGCCATAGAGCTTTGCAATTGCGGCGTTAAAGCCAAAAGTTTCGACACCTACAGTTACGTCATGGATGGCTTTGTGCATCGCGCGCAACAGTCCGTCATCGTCTTTGCCGCTGGCAGATTTGTCCATCTCGGCAATGCGGGCAGAGATGTTATGAACACGATTCAGGTGTTTATAAGCGGCTTCAGCGCCAGAGGCTGTCCATTCGACATCCCGTTCAGGAGGAGAATCCGACAAAACAAACCAACGTGCAGTGTCTGCGCCGTAGTTGGCAATGATGCCAAGTGGATCAACCACATTCTTTTTGGACTTTGACATTTTGGCAGAAGGAACGATTTGCACTTCGGTGCCGTCCGCCAGTTTGCCGTCAGTCACATCTTCGGGAAGGTGATAGACGGGACGCCCATTATCGCCTTCTGTTTGGTAAATTTCGTGTGTCACCATGCCTTGTGTGAACAGGGCATTGAAGGGTTCGACCGCAGATTCGGGCAGGTGGCCGGTTATCTGCATCGCGCGCGCGAAGAAGCGTGAGTAAAGAAGGTGTAGAATCGCGTGTTCAATACCGCCGATGTACTGATCTACGTTCATCCAATAATCAGCGTCTTCTTTCACTGTGGGAGTGTCGGCGCGCGGGGATGTGAAACGTGCGAAGTACCACGAGCTATCCACGAATGTGTCCATCGTATCTGTTTCGCGAGTTGCAGGTTTCCCGCAAGATGGGCACGGCGTATCACGCCATGTAGGGTGGCGATCCAATGGGTTGCCGGGTGTGTCGAAATCAACGTCGAAAGGTAGTTCGATGGGAAGGTTTTCTTTCTTCTCAGGAACCACACCGCAAGAATCGCAGTGCACAACAGGGATAGGGCAGCCCCAATAGCGTTGCCGTGACAGACCCCAGTCGCGTAAACGGTACTTTGTGACGCCTTGGCCCACACCGTTCGCTTCACAAAAGTCGATCGCGGCGTTGATCGCGGCTTCGCCTGTTTGGGTTTCTTCCCCTGCAAATCCGCGATTATAATAGACTTCCTCTGTCTTGGCTGGAACGTAGGGGGTTGTTAGTTTTTCGTCCGCGTCTGGCGTTGGTAGAAAAGTCGAAATGATTGGTAGCTCATATTTGGTCGCGAAATCCCAATCACGTTCGTCGTGGGCAGGGCAACCAAAGATCGCGCCAGTGCCGTAGTCCATCAAGATAAAGTTCGCGATGTAGATCGGCAACTTACTGTCGGTATCAAAAGGGTGGCGTGCGCGGATGCCTGTATCGAAGCCCATCTTCTCGGCGGTTTCGATCTCGGCTGCGGTTGTTCCGCCTTTCCGGCATTCAGCGCAGAATGCCGCAATCTCTGGGTTCTCTTTTTCAAGCTGCTTGGCCAGTGGGTGGTCGGCAGAGATCCCAATAAAGGAAGCTCCCATCAACGTGTCTGGGCGCGTTGTATACACTTCAACGCGGTCAAATCCTTCGGGCGCATTTGCAGTCGAGAAAGCAAATTGCAGGCCACGCGATTCTCCGATCCAGTTTTCCTGCATCAGGCGCACTTTGGCTGGCCAGTTTTCTAGGTCATCGAGAGCTGACTTGAGTTCACCTGCCATGTCAGAGATTTTAAAAAACCACTGGGTAAGGTCGCGTTTCTCGACATCAGCGCCAGAACGCCAGCCCTTGCCATCAATGACCTGCTCGTTTGCAAGCACAGTCATGTCGATGGGGTCCCAGTTGACCGAGGCATTCTTGCGGTGGATCAAGCCGGCATCAAGAAAGTCGAGGAACAGCGCTTGCTGTTGGCCGTAATATTCTGGGTCACATGTGGCGAATTCACGAGACCAATCGATAGACAGGCCTAAAGGTTTCATTTGGCCGCGCATGTCTGCGATGTTGTCGTATGTCCACGTTTTTGGGTGGCCGCCGATCGCCATCGCAGCGTTTTCTGCAGGCATCCCAAATGCGTCCCAGCCCATTGGATGAAGCACGTTATGCCCAGTGCTTATCTTGTAACGGGCAATAACGTCGCCCATTGTATAGTTGCGCACGTGACCCATGTGAATCCGTCCGGACGGGTATGGGAACATCTCGAGCACGTAATACTTGGGTTTGGTTTCGTCACGCTGAGCGGTGAAAATACCAGCTTTCTCCCATGCCACTTGCCAGCGGGCTTCGATTTCTGAGGGGGTATAAACAGCCATGGAGTATTTCGTGTCCTAAGGAAGATGTACAAACGCCGGGCTATAGACCCGGCGTGCATTGGTTTAAAGAAGGTGGATCGCTTAGAACTTGTTGTCTGCGATCCGCATTTGACGTGCTCTTGAAAGGATTGCGTCTTCGACCGCGCGTACGGTTGCAGCCGATGCTGAACCGTTGCGTGTTTGCAAAGCAACGTTGAGTGAACGCGCATCTAATGCCGGGTCATCTATTAAGATAGTTGCGCGGTAAGCGCGACCACCGTTCGGCGGAGTGCCAAATCCGGTTACGATTACACCAGTAAAAGGATCGACGGTTTGGATTGGTAAAAAATCGAGGACCTCAATGGAGGCTGCCCAAATATACTTATTAACCGAAATGGTGGCTTCTTCACTTTCAGGCTTGAAGATGTTGAAGATTGAGCCGCCGCCACCTTGATCAGTTGGGCGTTGGTCTTCTCCCTCCTGCTGGCGGCGGTCACTGCGGCCTTCCGATTCTTCGTCTTCAGGGGCGAGCGCGCTGCATGCAGAGAGCAGTAGAGTTCCTACAAGCAAAAGTGCAGGTCCAATGAAAGTGTGGCGTGCCATAACATGCGGTCCTTTAGGAGTTTGGATATTTATCTAAACAAGGCACTTAAATTGGGCAAGGTCTATGTTGGTATGACGGCCTATGATCGGCGATACTCAAGGTATCGGCGAAAAGTTGCGGAAAAGGCCTGTGTGATAAAGTTGCATCAATTTTCAGAGCTTTGATGTGAAGGGGTCAGCATTCCTTGCCAAGCGGGGGTCCAATCAGCAAAACAGCAAACATACCTCGACTGGAATTCTCTGGTGGGGCATTAGAAATTTAACTTCGAGGGAAAACTCATGAAAAATGTTCTCTTCGCTACAACAGCTTTGGTAGCAACAGCTGGTATGGCAGCTGCAGAAATTAACTTTAGCGGTTTCGCACGTTTTGGTGTGACATACGTTGAAGATCGTACGAACACTGTTATCGTAACTCCTGGCACGCCAAACAGCCCAGGTGTTGTTGGTGTAGCAGATGTTACCGGTACTGAAGATTCCGAGCTTAACCTAGAGCACCGTCTTCGTATCAACATCGACGCATCCACTCAAACAGATTCCGGCGTTGAATTTGGTGGTCGTTTCCGTGTGGAAGCGAACGAAAGCGGCGAAGACCAATCACAAGGCGTATTCAACGGTGCACGTTTGCACGCTGAAGTTGGCGGTTTCCGTTTGGAAGTTGGTAACGCGTCCCACGCATTGGACAACTTGGCAAACTTCTACGGTTTTGAGCCAGGTCTTGTTGGTGCAGTTGGCCAATACAACGGCTTCTCCGGTCCAGTATCAGGTTTCTCTTCAACAGGTACAGGCGCAAACGTTGTTAGCGCGATCTACTCTGTAGGCGACTTCCGCGGTCAAATCGCATTTGACGGTGACTCCGATGGTGTTGGCTCAGATGTTGAAACATCATCGATCAGCGTAGCGTATACATTCAGCGGCTGGACAGTTGCTTTGGGTTACGAAACAGCTGACGACGGCGCTGGCACAGACGTTGACGGCACAGTTTTGACTGTTGGCGGTACAATCGGTTCTGTTGATCTTGCCTTCTTCTTGGGTGACGATGATGTGGGTGACGCATCTTACGGTTTCTCTGGTAAGTTCGGCGTTGGCGCAGCTACAGACATCGTATTTGCTGTATCTGACGGCGACAACGTATCTGACGCATCTTTCGGCGTTGGCTTTGACCACGGTCTAGGCGGCGACGTTAACCTTCGCGGCATGATCGGTCAAAACTCTTCAGGCAACACTGTTGCTGACTTGGGTATCGCATTCAACTTCTAAGTTGATAGATATCTAGCGATTTGAGGCGGTCCTTTGAGGGCCGCCTCTTTTCATTTCAGCTTGGTTTTTTTAAGTAGGCTGAAAAAGAAAAGGACGTAAAATGCCCATCGGTGACGTTTCCGTGAGAATTGCAAAGGCCGAAGAGGCTGCTGGCCGGAACTTAGGTTCTGTGAATTTGATCGCGGTCAGTAAGGTGCAACCGAATGAGCGCGTCGCTGCTGTGTTGAATGATGGACACCGCTGCTTTGGTGAGAATAAAGTACAGGAAGCTGGCGGGAAATGGCCGGGATTCCGTGAAACGTTTGATGGCGTTGATTTACACCTGATTGGTCCACTGCAATCTAACAAAGCCCGTCAGGCTTTTGAGTTGTTCCAGACGATTCACACGTTAGATCGGCCAAAGCTAGCAACTACCTTTGCGCGTTTGGCGCAGGAGACGGGTAAATGCCCAAATTTGTTTGTTCAGGTAAATACAGGGGAAGAGCCGCAAAAGGCAGGGATTTCCCCGCGTGAAGTGGATGCTTTTGTACAGCAGTGTCTTGATCTGGATTTATCGATCAAGGGCTTGATGTGCATTCCACCAATCGAGGAAGAACCGAGCCTGCATTTTGCCCTTTTGGCTAAAATAGCCAAACGGAACGGTTTAGCTGGTCTGTCTATGGGGATGAGCAGTGATTTTGAACGTGCGATTGCATTCGGCGCAACACATGTTCGTGTTGGGTCGGCCATCTTTGGGGATCGTGTTGTTCAATAAGGTGATGCCTATCTTACTATAAGGCGTACACCAATTTCCAAGGTCTGAGCGATCTGGTGTAAGTGATCTCTACGTAATCCGATGCACCCCTCGGTTGGGAAGCCTGCGCGGCGATATTGATGGATGAAAATCGCTGAGCCGCGATCTGGCACTGCATTCGGCCAATTCCAATCCGTGGTAATAATGAGGTCGTACAGGGGATCAGGCCGGCGCATAACCTCGTGGCTGTGCTTGTATGGGCGCTTTACATGGTGATTGTAATGGATATCACCCGATGCATCAGACCAAAGGTCATTGGGTCCTATGGCGGTCGCCCACGGGGCAGGCTGTGCTAACCTATCTGGTCGATAAAACATGCCAGAAATCCGATGTACCCCACGCGGCGTAGCACCATCGCCTTCGCGCTTATCTGTCGTGATACCGCCTTTACCTATTGTGCAGGGAAAGGTTTGCCCATGATAGCGTAGGCCGTAGTTGGTTAGAACGAGATCGTTTGCCAGGGCGAATGGTATCAAAGAAAGTGTCCAGATTTCGTAGCTTTGGTGGCCAAATAAGCGGTGTTATGCGCGTTTTCGCCAACCTTTAGTGGTACGCGTTCGGTAACATTTATTCCGTTCTCGGTCATCATGTTGATCTTTTTTGGGTTGTTGGTGAGCAATCTGACTGAGGAGAATCCCATAGATTTCAAGATTTCCGCACCAAGTTTGAAATCGCGTTCATCATCTTCAAATCCGAGGCGATGGTTGGCCTCTACAGTGTCGAAACCCTGATCCTGAAGGGAATAAGCCCGCATTTTGTTCGCAAGGCCAATACCGCGGCCCTCTTGATTGAGATAGAGCAGCACTCCTGAGCCTTCAGTGCCCATCTGAGCTAGGGCACCGCGTAGCTGCGGACCGCAATCGCATTTAAGGCTCCCCATCACATCCCCCGTAAAACAGGCGGAATGCAAGCGTGCGAGCACTGGTTTGCTCCGATCGGGGCGACCGACTTCAATTGCATAATGTTCTTCGCCTCCATCTTCGGGGCGGTAAATGTGTAGACGACCAGCCTCAGAAGCCTCCATAGGTAATCTGGCATGCACAACGGGGTGGAGATCGCTTGTTGCGCCCAGATGAGGTCTCGCAAGATCAAGTGGAACGACTGTTAACCCATGGGTTGCTGCAAATTGTAAACCGTGGGGTATTTCCAAAACGACGGCAGCAGGCAGCAGGCGCGCTGACTTGGTCATTGATAATGCTGCGCGGTGTGGGTTGGGATCACCCGTTCTAATAGACTGTAGTGGGCCTTTCATGGGCACACGCAGGTCATCTGCGGGGTCAGCGATGGACTGAACCCAGTTTAGAGAGGCGTCTTGAGGTAGAGTAATACGTGATAGGTCGCCATCATACGAACGCGCTTTGAGCGTCATAGCGCGCCGTGCAGTGATCGCGAGGACAGGGTCGCCGCCCAAAGCAAGCAGATCGCTCAGGCGCGCAGTATCTAGTGTTTCAGCAGCCAATACGAGAACAGTGTGTTCGCCAGTTATTACGACCGGAACACCCATCCGCAGGTCTGAACGTGCCCGAGCGAGCCGTTCAATTATGGTTGGAGCAAACGCCATGTTACAACTTTCTACCGACTCACACGGTTTACCTATGCCAAAGTGATCATAATTGAAACAATTGCCCTCATAGCGACACGAGGCTGTGAGAGAAGCATAGAAAATCTTGTGGTACGGCGATCTTGCCCTCATTTTAGGTACAGAACAAGGGAATGGAACGATGGCACAACTGAAAAAAATCCTTTTGGTGGATGATGATGATGATCTACGTGAAGCACTGAGCGAACAGCTGGTGATGACCGAAGATTTCGACGTCTTTGAAGCTGCCAATGGTCACGACGCAATGGATCGCGCGAAAGAAGCGCTTTACGACCTGGTCATCTTGGACGTTGGGTTGCCAGACACTGATGGGCGTGAGTTGTGCCGGTTGATGCGCAAACAGGGTGTGAAGAGCCCAATTTTAATGCTGACTGGTCACGACAGTGATGCTGATACCATTCTGGGCCTGGACGCTGGCGCTAATGATTATGTTAGCAAACCTTTTAAATTCCCCGTTCTTTTGGCGCGTATTCGTGCGCAACTACGTCAACATGAACAATCAGAGGATGCTGTTTTTACACTTGGGCCATACACGTTCAAGCCTGCCATGAAGATGTTGATCACTGAGGATGAGCGCAAGATTCGCTTGACCGAAAAAGAGACCAATATCCTTAAGTTTTTGTATCGCTCTAACGATGGAGTTGTTGCCCGTGATGTGCTGCTTCACGAAGTTTGGGGATACAATGCAGGTGTTACAACGCACACTCTTGAGACGCATATTTATCGTCTGCGTCAAAAGATTGAGCCCGATCCCTCGAACGCACGTTTGTTGGTCACAGAATCTGGGGGTTACCGCCTGATGGCCTAACAATTTCGAAGCAGATCGATCCGTTTTTCATGAGTTTTTGGATCGATCTGTTTCGAAGGTTTCCGCCGTACGTCCGGATTATGACGTGCAACCTCCCTGTTGGACTTGGCCGGACTTTTATGTCCGGCCCTTTTTTGTTCCGAGACCTGATTTCCGAGTTGGGTCACTGTTTGTCATATGTTTCGGGGAATTGGATTGGATATGGTGCTTACGCCGAGAGCCGCGTAAGTTGCGTGCAATCGCTGTTAAAAGGACGTGCATATGTCATTTACTCTCGCCACATGGAACATTAACTCAGTTCGCCTTCGTGAGCCGATTGTACTGAAGTTACTGCAAGAAGAGGGGCCAGATGTCCTGTGTTTGCAAGAATGCAAAAGCCCTGTCGACAAAATCCCGATGGAGAGCTTTGCCGCTGCCGGTTACAGCCATATGGTTGCTCGCGGTCAAAAAGGCTACAATGGTGTGGCGATCCTATCCAAACATCCAATTGAGGAAGTGGCTGCAGAAGATTTCGCGTCGCTTGGTCATGCCCGCCATATCGCTGGGCGTCTTGAGAATGGTGTAACGATCCACAACTTCTATGTACCAGCTGGTGGCGACATTCCGGACCGTGAAAAGAACGAAAAATTCGGGCAAAAGCTCGATTACCTCACCGAGATGCGTGACTGGTTTAAGGCGAATAAACCTGAGAAATCGATCCTTGTTGGTGATTTGAACATTGCCCCACGCGAGGATGACGTTTGGGACCACAAGAAGCTACTGAAAATCGTAAGTCATACGCCGATCGAAGTCGAACATTTCAATGATGTAATGACGGCGGGTGATTGGGTCGATGTGACACGTCAGGATATACCTGAGGGCTTACTTTACAGTTGGTGGTCTTACCGCGCAAAGGATTGGGATGCAGCTGATAAAGGCCGGCGCTTAGATCATGTTTGGGCGACGTCGGACATCGCGGGTTCTGCACACTCAAGCCGCGTTATGCGTGACGCACGTGGATGGGAAAAGCCAAGCGACCATGCACCCGTTTTTGCGACATTTGACCTTTGAATTTAACGCGACACTACGCATATAGGTCTAACCAACGAATAGCCCAATGTGGGCAAGATGACTGAAGGAAATTGAGATGATGGATTTGGGATTGTCTACAGAGGCCGCGCCGGCGGATGCAGATTTGATCAAGGATACGACAGAGGCCACATTTATGGCTGATGTTATTGAAGCTTCACAAACAGTACCGGTGATCGTTGATTTTTGGGCACCTTGGTGCGGTCCTTGCAAAACACTGATCCCTATGTTGGAGGATGCTGTTCGCGCTGCCAAGGGTGCGGTCAAGATGGTCAAGATCAACGTAGACCAAGCGCAGGGTATTGCTGGCCAGTTGCAAATCCAATCTGTTCCTACGGTTTATGCTTTCTTCAAGGGCCAACCTGTAGATGGATTCCAAGGGGCAGTACCACAATCAGAGTTGAAGGATTTTATCGATCGAGTGATCAAGGCTGGTGGTGGAGAAACCGAAGCGGATAACTTGAACGACGCTGTTGAAGCTGCAGAGGAAATGCTGACCGAAGGCGCGGCTGATGATGCAATGCAGACCTTTTCAGCGATCCTGGGCGAAGATGCTAATCACGCAGGTGCTTATGGTGGTTTGGTGCGTTCGCATATTGCGCTTGAAGATCTGGACCAAGCAGAGGCTGTTCTAAATGGTGCACCTGCTGAAATCTCTAGCAGTCCAGAGCTTGAAGCAGCGGCTGCTCAACTTGAACTGGCCCGTCAGGCAGCGGACGCAGGTCCTGTTGCTGAATTGACAGCGGCGGTTGAGGCAGATGAGAATGACCATCAAGCTCGTTTTGATTTGGCATTGGCGTTGCATGCAAATGATGACGCTGAAGCTGCGGTCGCTCAATTGCTTGAGCTGTTTCGCCGTGACCGCGATTGGAACGAAGGGGCTGCTAAATCCCAACTCTTCACAACTTTTGATGCATTGAAGCCAAGTGATCCGGTTGTTTTGAATGGGCGTCGTAAGTTGAGTTCATTGATATTTGCTTGAAGCGAGTTCCGGGCTAGGTTGTGTAAAATGATAAAAACCACTGACCTCCCCGATGTTATCCCTGTATTCCCTTTGCCGGGCGCGTTGCTTTTGCCGCGCGCGCGCTTGCCGTTGAATCTGTTTGAGCCGCGTTATCTTCAAATGTTTGATGATGCCCTGAAAACTGAGGGCCGGTTGATCGGCATGATCCAACCGAACGAGATAGAGGGCCGCGATGGGCCTGGCCTACATATGATTGGCTGTGCAGGGCGGATCACACAATTTTCTGAAACCGAGGATGGGCGTTACATGATGACCCTCAGCGGTGTATCACGATTTCGCGTTGTAAAAGAAGTCGACGGGTTTATGCCGTATCGTCGCTGCGAAGTGAACTGGGATGGGTTTGAACGCGATTTAGGTGGCGTTGAAGAGGATCTTGTTTTTGACCGTAAGCCCTTTTTGAGTCAGCTGAGCAAGTACTTTGATGCTAAAGGGCTTTCGGCCGATTGGGAAACATTAGAAGAAGCTGATGATGAGTTGCTTGTAAATTCCCTATCGATGATGATGGATTTCGATCCAGAGGACAAACAGGCCTTGCTTGAGGCTCCAAGCCTAAGTACGCGTCGGGAGACGTTGGTAACCTTAATTGAGTTTAGCCTTCGTGGTGGTTTAGACGGAGATATGATGCAATGAGCAGTGAAACTAAGGCCGAGCGCAGTATGTTAGAGGCTCTGATTTGTCCGCGCACTCAGACAACTTTGCGGTATGATGCTGACGCCCAAGAATTAATCTCAGATGCAGCGAATCTAGCTTATCCAATTCGCAACGGTATTCCGGTGATGCTTGAGGGTGAAGCGCGGGTTATTGATTAATTCCAACTGAGGCCTCTAACGCATCAGCTCAGGTAAATCGCCACTTAAACCTGCTGCCTCACGGATAAATCCTCGGCGAAGGTTGGGAATGCCGTTGATCAATCCCATGCCAAGATCACGCCCAATGCGCAGCAGTGGGTTGTCGTTAGAGAACAGCTTGTTGAACGTGTCGGTCGCAATCGCAAGGGCAGTGTTGTCGAACCTGCGCCACTCCTCATAGCGCTTTAGGACGATCATGCTTCCATAATCTTCGCCGCGGTTGTTTGCCTCTTTCAGGATTTGTACTAGGGCTGCGATGTCACGCATGCCAGCGTTCAGACCTTGGCCGGCAATCGGGTGTAATCCGTGGGCTGCATCCCCAACTAGTGCAGTGCGTTCAGCCACCAATCTGTCGGTCATGGATAGCGTCAGTGGGTAAGAGTGTCGCGTGCCTTCGAGGGAAATCTCCCCGAGAAAATCACCAAATCGGGGCCGTAGCATCGTTAAATATTCTTCATCGCTTAGGGTGTTGAATGCCTTGGCGTTGGTTTCGGTTTCGCTCCAGACGATCGAGCTGCGGTTGTTTGTAAGGGGTAATATGGCAAGCGGCCCTGCTGGCATGAAAAACTGATGAGCAATCCCATTATGTGGTTTTTCGTGCTTGATCGCGCAAACCAGAGCGGTTTGGGCATAGCCCCACCCGATACGTTTGATTCCAGCGCGCTCAGCTGTTCCACTGTCACGCCCGTCGCAACCAACCAGGGTGTGTGCTGTTATGTTCCTTCCGGAAGCGAGCGAGATTTTAACTCCACCTGTGACTTGTTCCTGGTCAATAACGGTCTGACCTTGCAGGTGAGTGATATGCGGATTGTTTGACATCGCATCCAGTAAAACCCGCCGAAGGTGTCGATCTTGCACCATGTATCCCATTGGGCCATCTTCGATTTCGGCGTGGTCAAAGTGCATAAAGAAAGGGGAGGGGCCTTCACCCGCTCGTCCGTCGGTCACTTTAATCTCGAGCATCGCTTCTGCGTTGCCCTCAAGGGCAGCCCAAAGGCCGATGTTTTTGAGCAACCTTTGCGACGTTAGCGCGACCGCATAAGAGCGCCCATCAAAAAGTGCGTTTTTACGTACTTTTGTTGTGAGGGCATCAATAACCGTGGTCGTGATGCCGGCCTGTGCGAGGGCAAGGGCTAGAATAGGACCATTCAAACCACCGCCTACGATTGCAATATCTGTATCAAAGCTCATGCTTATCAATATGGGGAGCGCCTAGGGATTGTCCATGCGTGGATGCGTCGCTACCCTTCACACAAACGCATTACCGGAGAATGACGTATGAATGACTGGCTGAAGATGACGGCTTCTGATCTTGGACGAGGTATTGAAGCAGGAGATATCGATCCTGTCGCTTTAACCCAAGCCTACCTTGACGCAATTGACGGCCATGAATTGAAAGACCGGATTTATGCACGTGTCAGTCATAAACGCGCTTTGTCCGAAGCACGAGCTGCGGCACAACGGGCGAAAACAGGACAACGCTTGTCGTTGCTCGATGGTGTTCCAATTAGTTGGAAAGACCTTTTTGATACTGCAGGGATTGGAACTGAAGCTGGTTCTAATTTGCTAAAGGGAAGAGTGCCGGACCAGGATGCGGTTGTACTGGCAAATGCTACAGCAATGGGTTTGGTTTGTTTGGGAAAAACCCACATGAGCGAATTAGCGTTCTCCGGGCTTGGTTATAATCCATCAACGAATACGCCGCCCTGTGTGAATGATGCGGGGGCAGTACCAGGTGGATCATCGTCTGGTGCCGCGGCATCCGTTGCGTTTGATTTGGCTCCGGCGGCGATTGGTTCTGATACCGGCGGGTCGGTACGTATTCCAGCAGCATGGAATGATTTGGTAGGCTTGAAAACCACTGCAGGACGTTTGACACTGGAGGGTGTTGTACCTTTGGCGTTGAAATTCGACACCATCGGTCCATTGACCCGCTCCGTCGAGGATGCGGCTCAGCTCTTGGCCTTGATGGAAGGCGGAAAGGTCGCTGATTTGCGTGGGGCCAGTCTGAAAGGTCGGCGGTTGGCGGTATTACGGACCGTGTTTTTGGAAGACACACGCGATGTCCCATTGGCGGCATTTGAACGGGCAGTGAAGCAGCTCAATGCTGCTGGTGCTGAGATCGATTACATCGATGTGCCTGAAGCGCGCGAAGCAGTGGACCTTTCCGCATTGCTCATCACGTCAGAGGCTTACGGTCTTTGGAAGGAAGTCATCGAAGCCAACCCAGACGCGATGTTCAGTGAAATTTTAGCGCGGTTCAGAAACGGGGCTGGGCACGACGCCGCCGATTATGTTGCGGGTTGGGTAAAGCTTGAGGCTGCGCGGGCAGCTTATGATCGTGCAACGGCTGGGTACGATGCGATTATCGGGCCATCTTCAGCGATTTTGCCACCAAATCTGGAACGGTTGAACACAGAAGAGGACTATTACGTCACCGAAAACCTGCTCTCGCTGCGCAATACGCGGGTAGGAAATATGTTAGGGCTATGTGGGTTAACTCTCCCTACGGATACGCCAAGCTGCGGCATCATGTTTCTGTGTGCCCCGAATTTGGAGGAGCAGTTGTTACGAATTGGTGCTGCAGCTGAGGTTGCACTTGCCTGAATTCTAGAATTTAGGTCGCAACTTTTTTGCTAAAAGATGAAACTAGACGACTCAAAAGCCACATTTTGTCGTCTAGAGCTTTGTTTTTCTGGACGAAAGCAGTTGTCTTAGATAGTTTGGGGGAAACGGGGCACAAATGATCCCGATCCTGAGGCAGTTTTGATGAAGTTTCCTGAGCGGTTTTCGAACCTTCCGGCCTATGCGTTTCCGCGCTTGCGTACCTTATTGGATTCGCATGAAGCAGGGGGCGAAGTGGTCCATATGACAATTGGCGACCCCCAGCACGCGTTTCCGGCATGGGTCACAGATGTTATTTCTGAACACGCTATTGGCTTTAATAGCTATCCACCGAATGAGGGTGCGCCTGAATTGCGGCAGGCGTTCTGTAATTGGCTAACGCGCAGATATGGCGTGACGCTTGATCCGGATGTGAATGTTATGCCGGTGAACGGTACGCGCGAGGGATTGTATAACGCTCCGATGGCGCTGTGCCCTGAGACGAAAAATGGGAAACGGCCTGTCGTTTTGATGCCGAACCCGTTTTACCAAGCTTACATGTTGGCGAGTATCTCGTCTGGAGCTGAGCCTGTATTTGTTGCTGCGACGGAAGAAACCGGACATCTTCCCGATTACGCTGCTCAGCCCGAAGAAATTTTGGAACGAACGGTCGCTTTGTACATTTGTTCACCTGCTAATCCACAGGGGGCTGTCGCCGATCGGGCTTATTGGACACAGCTCATCCGTCTTGCCGAGAAGTACGATTTCCGGATTTTCGCTGATGAATGCTATTCCGAAATCTACAAAGAGGTAGCGCCGACTGGTGTGCTGACTGTTGCGGCTGAATTGGGCACTGATCCTGAGCGTATTGTCGGATTTCATTCCCTCTCAAAACGTTCGAACCTCCCGGGTTTGCGGTCAGGATTTGTGACAGGTGGCCCTAAGACCATGACCGAAATTCGGCAGTTGCGCACATACGCGGGTACCCCCCTACCACTGCCATTGCAGATGGCTGCTGCTGCAGTTTGGGCGGATGAAGAGCACGTTATCGAAAACCGTGCTTTGTATATGGATAAGTTTGCGGTCGCGGATCGCATCCTTGGCGATGTACCGGGTTATGTCACACCCGAGGCCGGTTTCTTTTTATGGATTCCAGTTGAGGACGGCGAAGCCGCGGCTTTGAAGCTGTGGAAAGAGACGGGCGTCCGCGTATTGCCCGGTGCTTATTTGGCGCAAGAGGTGGACGGGGTGAACCCGGGCACCGGATATATCAGGGTCGCTATGGTGGCCCCAATAGTGGAAATGACACGCGGGATCCAAGCGATCCGCGATTGTTTGTTTCCGCAATAAGAATGTAGGCGAGGTAGTAAAATGGCATATCAGACACGCGGGCGGGATCCTTTGTTGGACAGCAACATGGCCGAAGCAATCGAGAAACGCGGTAAAGAACTGATCGGCATAGCTTTGATCATTGTCGGCCTGATGGCTGCTGCGATGATTGGCAGTTACACACCAGAGGATCCCAATTGGATGGTGTCTACAGATGCCCCTGTTCAGAATTGGCTTGGTCGTAGTGGGGCATCTATTGCGGCGCCATTGTTTATGATTGTTGGCTGGGGCACTTGGGCTATTGCTGTCATATTATTGGCTTGGGGTGTTCGCTTTGCTGTGCATTGGGGGCAAGAGCGTGCGGTTGGACGTTTGATTTTCGCTCCAATTGCGATCGCACTTGGGTCGATCTATGGCGCTACGCTTGAGCCGGGTCAGATTTGGCTCCAAACGCATAATTTCGGATTGGGTGGCTTGTTTGGCGATACGGTGATGGGTTTTATCCTAACTGTCTTGCCGTTGGGTTCTACTTTTGCAATCAAGTTCATGTCTTTTCTTATGGGCATTGGGATCGTTGCGTTAGGTGCATTTGTACTTGGCTTCACGCAGGCAGAACTGGTTCGCGCTGGTCGTTTTCTTATGCTTGGTCTGATCATGCTTTACGCAGGTTTCATGACTTTGCTTGGCAAAGGAGCTAATACGGCTGTGATCGCTGCACGTGATCTGCAAGCGCGTAACTTGGATCGTAAAGAACGCAATCGCGCAGAGGCCAATGAGGCGGCTGCATATGCAGCCGCTGTGGCAGCCGTGCCAGAGGTGACGACGTATGCATCACCTGAACCAGTGGCAACGCCGTTACAACCAATTCAGCAAGAACAAACTTTTGCTGCTGAGCCGGAAGTGAAGACTGGGATACTTGGCCGTATGCCATCTTTGATCAAACGAGCGGAGCCTGTTGCCCAAGAGTTGCCCGAGTCAGAGTTGATCGAACCCTTCGGTCAAGATGAGATTGCGCAAGCTCCAAGTGATGATCGCATTAAGGCCAAGATTGCCGGTGTTATCCAATCACGTGTGCGCGCTAACCCGTCTATCCAGATTGAATCTGTTGCGCCATTGACCAAAGGCCGCGGTCGTGGGCCTGATCCGTTGGTTCTAAACACTCAACCTACACCGCAGCCACAGCCTGAGGTGCAGATCGAACAAGTTGCGCTTCGTGCTGAACCACCGTTGACAGCACCTGTTGCCCCGGCAGTCAAACCTCTTCGAGCTGAACCGAGAATTGCGGCACCAGCGGCAGCGCCAATATCTGTTGCAGCGCCCGTTGTACCAGAGCGTGTTGCAGAGCCCGCGCCCGAGGTTACCATTTCTGCGGCGCAGCCGACACCTGTACAACCAACGCCGACGCCTCAGCCGATGTCTATTCCGGTTGCTGAGCCGCGGAAAGTTGTTCAGCAACCGATCCGCAAAGTGGTTCAGCCGAGCACGCGAGCGAAAGCGGAAGCGCAACCTAGTTTGTCGTTCGAGGACAAGCATTCGGATTTTGAATTGCCGCCTCTTAGCCTTTTGGAAAGCGTAGAGAGCGAACCAAAGCATCATCTGAGCGATGAGGCGTTGGAGGAAAACGCTCGCATGTTGGAAAACGTACTTGATGACTATGGGGTAAAAGGCGAGATCGTTTCGGTTCGTCCTGGGCCCGTTGTTACGATGTATGAACTCGAACCTGCACCGGGCTTGAAAGCAAGTCGTGTGATCGGCCTAGCGGATGACATCGCACGCTCAATGGCCGCACTTTCTGCACGTGTTTCCACAGTACCCGGACGTTCGGTGATTGGTATCGAATTGCCAAATGAAAATCGTGAGAAAGTGGTCCTACGTGAGATCCTTTCCAGCCGTGATTTCGGCGATAGTAACATGCGCTTGCCGCTTGCACTCGGAAAAGACATCGGTGGTGATAGCATGGTGGCGAACCTTGCAAAGATGCCTCACCTGTTGATTGCAGGTACGACTGGTTCCGGCAAATCTGTGGCGATCAATACGATGATCCTGTCATTGTTGTACAAGTTGACACCGCAAGAATGCCGCATGATCATGATCGATCCAAAGATGTTGGAACTGTCTGTATATGATGGCATCCCACATTTGCTTTCTCCTGTTGTCACAGACCCTAAAAAGGCGGTTGTGGCTCTGAAGTGGACAGTTGGCGAGATGGAAGATCGCTATCGCAAAATGTCCAAAATGGGCGTTCGTAACATCGAAGGTTATAATGGTCGTGTACGCGAAGCCCTGGCCAAGGGTGAGCTGTTCAGCCGAACTGTTCAAACCGGATTTGACGAGGATACCGGCGAGCCTATCTTTGAGACGGAAGAAACAATGCCGGAGGCGTTGCCGTATATTGTAGTCATTGTGGACGAGATGGCCGACCTGATGATGGTTGCCGGTAAAGAAATCGAAGCGTGCATCCAGCGATTGGCGCAGATGGCGCGTGCCTCTGGGATCCACCTAATTATGGCGACACAACGCCCGTCGGTTGATGTTATTACCGGTACGATCAAAGCGAACTTCCCGACGCGCATTTCCTTTCAGGTAACTTCAAAAATCGACAGCCGTACTATTCTTGGTGAGATGGGGGCCGAACAGCTTTTGGGCATGGGTGACATGCTTTACATGGCGGGTGGGGCAAAGATTACGCGTTGCCATGGCCCGTTTGTGAGCGATGAAGAAGTCGAAGAAATTGTGAACCACCTCAAGGCGTTTGGTGCACCAGATTACATTTCTGGCGTTGTCGATGGGCCTGACGAAGATAAGGAAAACAACATCGATGCTGTCCTTGGCTTGGGTGGGAATACTGATGGTGAAGATGCGCTTTATGACACCGCTGTTGCGATTGTTGTGAAAGACCGAAAATGTTCGACGAGTTACATCCAGCGTAAACTTGCGATTGGGTATAATAAGGCGGCAAGACTGGTTGAGCAAATGGAAGATCAGGGACTAGTCTCGGCAGCTAATCACGTTGGTAAACGCGAGATTCTTGTTCCAGAACACAGCTAAAACCAAACGTATTGGCGGCAGGGTTTGTTTTATTCTGCCGCTTCTTCGTGTCCCTGACGGGAACGTACGGTCCGTTATCAAAAGCTAAACCCTCGTGATTGATGTTAGCGCGATCAATCATTGAGGAGGCTTATATGCCCATTCCAGACAAATTTAGTGAATACACTTCCGGGCTAAGTAGCCCCATTTGCGGCGGTTTTGAGATCACGCCCAATGATGCGACGGATTTGGCGAGCCTCACACGTGCCATTATTTTGGAACGTGGTGGAGATGTCGCAGTTGTTCTAAAGAATGGTGATACTGTTACTTTGCCCTCATTGGCCGCAGGTGTCATTTACCCTGTTCGTGTCTCACGAGTGCTGGCAACAGGTACGACGGCGACGGGCCTAAAGGGACTGATTTGATGTTGGGGGCTGGTGTGGGTTTGCAGCCTCAATACAGTTTTTCAGAATCAAGCATTTTGCAATTCCCTTCGGGCTTTGGTTGGGATAGCGGACGATTTCCCGTTGAAATCTCGGTTCAGAATTCTACTTTTACTTCGAACCTTTCTCCGCGTGGGTTGGTCGATCCTGGTATTTGGAGCGGAGCGGCCATTCATGTCGACCGCTTAACAGGTGATGACGGGAATTCAGGCCATGGGGCGGTTGATGGCGATTTCTCTGCAGCCAAGAGAACGATTTATAGCGCGTTTATTGCTGGGAATGCGACAGGTTCTGCTTATCGCGTCATTGTTAAAGCCGGTGAATATGAAGAAAGTGCATTTACGCGGAATGGCAAAGAGGAACCAAATCAGCCTGTCGCGATTATAGGTTGGGATGGTCCTGTTAGATATCGCACTGGCCCATTCTCGGTAAATTGGACGGATGCCGGAGGCACGTATTCGGCACCTGTAAGCGCTGTGAAACGGGTGTTTCGTACTGATGTATTGACTCCAGATGGGAGCTATACAGAGCTTGCAGCTGCTCTGGATTTGGCAACCTGTCAGGCCACTTTGGGGACATGGTATTTGGATGGAAGTGTTGTTCATGTGAATGTCGGCTCTGAGCCAAATTTCGATACCATTGCGTTGATCCGTAGTTTTCATGGGGCTCGCTTTATTTCCCATACGTCTGACATGTATCTAGAGGATATCCATTGCGAAGGCGGCATCACGGGGGCTCTGCATCTTGATCCAACAGCTGCGCGTAATGTTGTAGGAGTGAATTGTACCTTTAAGTATTCGGCACCTTCGAATGCGGCGGTGCCACTTGATGCTGTTCGGGTCCGTCGGACCAACGGATTGGTTGCGTTTTTTGATTGCGATGCCTCTTCTGGTGCTAAGGATGGATGGTCCTTTCACGAGGACGGTGTAACTGGCATGCATGTGTTCTTGCAAAACTGCACTGGTTTCCGAAACGGAATTGATCCTGCGACGTCATGCAACGGTTTCACAACGCATGACCAAATACGATCGATCGTCTTGGGCGGCTCCTTTGGTTATTCTCGAAATGGGACTGAGGTGCATTGTATTCAGTCTGCGCAGGCTTGGGTTGTTGGAAGCACTGCCATAGCGCGTGATATCGATGGTACATCCGTCGCTTTCAAATGTTCGAACCAAGCTTTGATGTGGCTTCAAAATACGACAGCGGATGCGGCTGGCAGTGCGTTGAATTTTGCGATTGAAGCAAATGCAGGCACTGTTTTTACCCGCGCTCATACCGACATTTCTGGAGTTTATGATACGTCTGTTGGGGGGACGATTTCGTCGTTCTGAGCTAGTGCGCGAGCAAGAACCGCCCAGTCGTTGATGACTTCGGGGCGTTTAGGCATTGTTTCACAACGATCCAACACATCCGGATCGTTGTACCCTAAGATGTTGGGTATCTGGGGGGTTTTCAATCGATCAGGACCTAAAATCGGTAAGCCAAAATTGCGGTAAAGTAGCATTCTGTTGCTATTGGTCGTTTGATACTCAATCCCAACTTTGTCGATGTATGGGGCCAGCCCGATATCAGCATGAGCCACATAATCAATTACCTTCTCAAAAGGTAATTCGCCGTGGAAATTTAAATTGGTGGGTTCATCTCTAGAAATTCGTTTGGTCCGCCCCAAGATGTGTATCCGCCAATTTGGGCGTAGGTTTGCTATCCGATAAAGTGCGTCTAAATCTAGTTGGGTGGTACCTGCACAAACGACCTGTTTCTGGTGTTTAGATATCATGAATGGTGGAAGGCATTCTTTTTCTAACAATTTTTTGGGAATACCCATTGTATCTATTGTGGCATTGAAGTGCTGGAATCGTTTTATGAGTGCCTGATTAGCACTGCTTATTCGCGTGAACAGCTTTGCGTTTTCCAGCTCAGCTTTTATCAAAAATTCAGGAGCATTTAGAAGCCGGATGTCGTCATTTACACGATAAACCCGTGCTGCTTTGGGGGCTAACTCAGCGACTGTCGGGGCAAGCAAAACAGGTGCTCCGCTTTCACAAATAACCAAGTGCGCCTCAGCCAATGACGTTTTCAATCTGGTTCGCCAAAATTGGGTGAAGCCAATGTGGCATGCACTCATCACCTGATCGATGCACCTATATCCAGTTTTTACAGGGTGGATCGGTGATACTCCATAAATTGCAGTCAGGGATGCGGAAATGATACGCAGCCCTCGTTTGGGTTTGTAACCCAGTGCTTTGAGCCTTCCGTCGGGTTTGAGGTATGACATCCAACTGTAGCCAACAGTGACATGGGTGACATGCCATCCCATTTCTTGGAGGTGTTGGGATACCCAGAGAATGCTACTTTTTCTTTTCTGAATTGGGAAATGACCAGTGATGATAACTGCCTGTTTCATACCCGTGACCACGATTTAACCTTTGTGTATGAGATCACCAATCCTAGTAAATAAATCAGTGTGCCTGTTGCGATCTGCCCGAAAATCGAGAAATTCGATTGATGGATTAGTAGAAACATTGCCGATCCCACACAGATGGGGGGGAGAAAACTTGAATAACCAAGCAAGGGAAAAGGCAGCTTTAGCGATACTTCTCTTAAAAACCAGACGAGCACAGTTAAATTCGCTACTGAAAGAGCCATTGCTAGGTGTGTTGGCGTAGGCTCAAAGCCAAACAAAAATAATGTGAGCAGTAAGCTCAATCCAAATGTCAAAACCGCGCGCGTCACTATTAGTTTAGTTGCCCCTTTAGCCATCAATGCCTGCGTGAAAGTCATAGTGAGCGCAGCGCCGAGCCCCAAAGGTATCAGTGCTTGTAGTACTG
>JALZUL010000171.1 GCA_023301665.1 Ascidiaceihabitans sp. | reverse complement strand
TGATTCCACCTGTAACGCCGAAGACAACGCCGAGGGCAAATGTTTTGGTGGCTATGCCCGCGTTATTACCAAAATCAACGAATTGCGCGCTGATTTGGCAGACGAAAACGTTATCGTGCTGGATGCAGGCGACCAATACCAAGGCAGCTTGATGTACACGACCTACAAGGGCGAAGTCGAAGCCGAATTCGCAGAACGCGTTGGTTTTGATGCGATGGCCGTTGGCAACCACGAATTTGACGATGGTGATCAAGGCCTACGCGATCTGACCGACCGCGTGTCTTTCCCTGTCATTTCAGGCAACATCGACGTGTCAAAATCCAACATTTTGGCCGGCCAAGTCGACAATCACACAATCCTCGAAGTTGGCGGCCAGAAAATTGGCATTATCTCGGCACTGGCTGCAGATACTGTTGAAACCTCCAGCCCTTCAGACGCTGTGATCTTTACCAATGAGATCGAAAGCCTTCAGGCTGATGTCGCCGCGCTCGAAGCTCAAGGCGTCGATATGATCATCGCCCTGAACCACGTCGGCGTTACAAAAGACATGGAAATCGCCAAAGCCGTCAAAGGCATCGATGCTGTCATCGGCGGTCACTCGCATACTTTGTTCTCCAACACCGAAGAAGGCGCAATGGCCTACCCAACAATGGTTGGCGACGTCCCTGTTGTTCAAGCCTATGCCTATTCCAAATACGTCGGACACCTAGAACTCACCTTCGATGACAACGGCAAAGTTATCTCTGCAGGCGGCGATACCATCCTT
The DNA here is from genome assembly GCA_023301665.1 of Ascidiaceihabitans sp. GTDB lineage: Bacteria > Pseudomonadota > Alphaproteobacteria > Rhodobacterales > Rhodobacteraceae > Ascidiaceihabitans. The sequence continues at coordinate 2,956 of JALZUL010000171.1, read as the reverse complement.
CTTGACGCCAGCGTTGCCGAGGACGAAGCCGCCGTTGCACGTATCGCTGAGTTGGCAGGCCCAATCGAAGAAATGAAAACCCGTGTGATCGGCGCATCCTCTGATGTCATTGAGGGCTCACGTGATGTGTGCCGCGCAGCAGAGTGCCCAATGGGCAATCTGGTCGCTGACGCGATGCTCGACCGTGTTGCAGACCAAGGCGTTCAAATCGCGATCCAAAACGTCGGCGGCATCCGCGCCTCTATCGACAGCGGCGAAGTCACGATGGGCGAAGTTCTAACAGTCCTGCCGTTCCAAAACACGCTCTCAACCTTCTCAGTCACAGGCGATGCGGTATTGGCCGCGTTGGAAAATGGCGTTGGACAAATCGAAGAAGGCGCTGGCCGCTTCCCACAAGTTGCCGGTCTGTCTTATACATTTGATGCAGCCGCAGAACCAGGCGCGCGTATTTCAGACGTTAAGGTTGGCGATACGCCACTCGACCTAACGGCAACCTACCAAGCGGTTTCAAACAACTATGTGCGCAATGGCGGCGACGGGTATGCAATGTTCGAAGACGCTGCAGACGCATATGATTTCGGCCCAGACCTTGCCGATGTTGTTGCTGAATTCCTAGCAGGCAAAGGCGATTACGTCCCCTACACAGACGGTCGTATCAGCGCAAAATAAGACACCATTCCAAGCGCGCGGCACCCGTTCGCCGCGCGCTTTTGGCCGCGTACTTTTCGCCGCGCGCTTTTGGCCACGTATTTTCGGCCGACAAAATCATTTAAAAACAAACATTAAAAACAACATACAGCTGCGTAGTTTTACAAAACCAGCCTGTACAAATCACCCTCATCCATCCGGATGATCCGCGGGCCCCTTCAGCTCGATCTTGTTGCCAAACGGATCGCGAAAATAAACCGCATGCCCAACACCGCGCGCACCGCCATGTTTGGCCTCTCGCTCAATCTCGACCTTATGACGCGCCAAATGAGCCCGCATAGCACCTAGCTCAAATGGCCCCGTGGCAATGCAAATATGATCAACATTCCGCCCGCCCTCGACCGGCGGCCTAACAGACACAGCACCCGGATGCGTCGTATCCCAAAGCACGATAAGTGACGCGCCACACCAGACCTGCTCCATCCCTTTTTCGGGATAGGAATACCCCATCTGACAGCCCAAAACCTGCTGATAGAACGCAACCGCCTTCTCTAAATCAGTGACCAAAAAGACCACATGATCGATCCCTGCGAGATGAAATGGAATATGTGCTGGTTCTAAAGTCATCAGCGCCTCCTCTTAAAAATAACCACCAGAGACCTGAAGCGTCCCTATCAAATGAAACAAGGCCACCAAATACCATCCTAGACGGCAATCCGGCCCGACTTTTGTCGATAAGACCCTGAACAAACACCGCCCCCAACTCAAGCACCCTTTTCGCTCGTGTTCAGGTGCACGGGCAGGCGCACGGTCATGCACCCACAGCTGAAACACGCCCGCGTGCCGATCACAATGAAACGCGCTGTCTGTTACAGACCGCGCCCCGCGGCAATCGCCAAACCATCCGTCACAGCGGTAAACACCTCTGAAAACGAATGCTCCGCCGCAGGGAACTGCGCCTTCATCGTGTCTGACACCATCGTCAAAAGACTAGAACCGCCAACATAAATCACGCGGCTCACATCCGTTGCCTCAAGCCCTGCCAAAGCAAGCGTTTCGCGTGCGCCACTGTCCAAAGCTGCGGAATATTCCGACAACAGCGACGCCAACGCCTGCGTCGGCAAAGGTGCAGACAAATTCCGCTCGACCAAATCCAACTCGATTTCAGGTGATGCCACGCCAGAATTCGCGGCAATCTTGCCCCGCTCAACAGCAAAGGCCAGCTCGTGGCCCAGCTCATCCTCAAGCACCGCATTCAAGCGTTCCAATTTGTCCGGCTCATGGGCCAGCTGCAACATCTCAGCCACCATACGGCGGTTTTGCGCGGTATAAAGGAACGGGATTTTTTCCCACGTGGCCAGATCATTAAAGATCGCGTGGGGCACGGGGGATGTCCCCTCCCCGATCCATTTGCGCAGCTCAGTGCCCTTGCCCATCAATGGCATCACACGGTCGATGTTGATGGCACGGTCAAAATCTGTCCCGCCAATGCGCACCCCGTGATTGGCCAGAATGTTGACCCCATCGCTGTCAGAACGAAACAGTGAAAAATCAGACGTCCCGCCGCCAATGTCGACGATCAACCCAACCTCGCCTGATTGCTCAAGCGCGCCACTGGCAATCGCCGCGGCCTCGGGTTCCGCCATAAAGCTCACATCGCTAAACCCAGCGGCCAGATAACACGTGCGCAGGTCATCTTCGGCCTGCTGCTCGCGTGGATCATCAATGCCGTGAAACACGACGGGGCGTCCCGATATGGCACGATCAAAGATCAGGCCCGTGTCCGCCTCGGCGCGCTCCTTAATCTCGCGCAGAAAGCCCGCGATAATCTCAACAAACGTCACACGCTTGTTCATAATCTGGCGTTTCTCGTGCATGAGCGTCGTGCCCAAAACCCGTTTTAAGGCACGCATAAACCGACCATCCAACCCTTCAAGCAAAGCCGCGTTGGCAGGCTCCCCAATCAGGGTCTTACGGGTTTCGAAATCAAAAAAGAACGTGGTGGGCAATGTGGTTTTGTCGCCGTCCAGCTTTACCAGTTGCGGCTTACCATCCACAGCAAAGCCAGCGGCCGAGTTTGAAGTGCCAAAATCAATACCCAAAACGGCGGTGTGTGCGGGCATGTGAGCTCTCCAAATCAATGCAACGGAAAGCGCTTCCTATGGCTCTGGCTTTAGGGGGTCAAGACGCAAACCCATCACAAAAATTAACGAACGGTTAAAGGGCCTTGGCAATGGTTAACGCATCTTATTCCTTAAGAGAATATTACCCACGTAATCCGGTCTCAAATGTACAAATCAGCCCCCTC
>JALZUL010000170.1 GCA_023301665.1 Ascidiaceihabitans sp. | reverse complement strand
TTTTCTTGTTTGACGAACCGCTTTCCAACCTCGACGCCGAGCTGCGCGTGGCCATGCGCGCCGAAATTTCCGACCTGCATGCCCGGTTGGGCAACACGATGATTTACGTCACCCACGATCAAGTCGAGGCAATGACGATGGCCGATAAAATCGCGGTCCTGCGCAAAGGCGTGGTTGAGCAATTCGGACGGCCACTTGATCTGTTCAACCGCCCCGCCAACCGCTTTGTCGCGGGCTTCATCGGCAGCCCCGCGATGAACTTTGCCAAAGGCACCGTAAGGGGCGGTGCCGTGGACCTAGACGCGGGCGCGACGATCCCCTTGCCCGATAATTTTGATGTGACCCAAGGCCAAAAAGTCGAGCTTGGCATCCGCGCCAGCCACATCGACATCGGCAAAAATGGCCCCATCAAAGTTCAGGCCAACATGGTCGAACAGCTCGGCACCGAAAGCTATATTTACGGAACCCTCTCCGATACCACCCGCTTTACACTGCACCAATTGGGACAAATTGATATCGAACAGGGCACAAAAGTAGGCGTCACGCCGCGCCCCGATATGATCCACCTTTTCGACGCCAAATCCGGGCTTAGCCTGCGCAAATAACACGGCACACCTTTGCTTCTTTTGGCCAGCACCTCCCCCCGGAGGGTCCGCACTCACACATCGCACCGCCCCTCGCCTTGGGCACCAACACCGGGACGGCGGGCGGGGCGAGAGGCGCATGCCGCGAGCGGCGACCAGTCCGCCCGGGCAGGTGCTTAGATAACCGCCTTTTCTTCAAACCGCTCGCCGCGTTCAATGCGCGTATATCCAAACGACTCAAGATCAAGGGTACGGAATTCACCGTAGGCCAGCAGCTCTGAGATCCCGCGCCCCATGGCGGGCGATTGTTGGAACCCGTGGCCCGAAAACCCATTAAGAAAGAAGAAATTCTCAACCTGACTTCCCGCGCCTACAACCGCGTTTTGGTCAAATGTATTGAACGCATAATGCCCCGCCCATGAATTGGTCAGCTTGATCGCTTCAAACTGCGGGATACGGGTGGCAATGATCGGCCAAACTTTCTCTTCCCAAATCGAATGATCTTGGATGAAATCATCATACGCCACCGCCGGATCTTCGTCTGGTGGACACCCGGCAAGGTAATATTGCCCATCACTGCGGATATGCACGCCGCTTGGATCAATCGTTAGCGGCAGATCCCGATCAAGCGGCTGTTCGGCATCAAAGATAAACGTATACCTTTTGCGCGGCTCGATCGGCACCTCGATCCCCGCCATCGCGGCGGTGCGCGCGGCACGCGGGCCAGAGGCATTCACAACCTGACCGCAAGAGATCACATCGCCACTGGCCAAGGTCACGCTCTCAACACGGCGGCCACCCGCGTCTTTGGTCATCGCAACCACTTCATTGCCAATGTATTCAACGCCCTGCGCCCGCGCCTTGCGTCGCCACCAATCAAAGATCGAGCCGCCGTCAAAATAGCCTTCGTCAATCAGATTGTGGTTGGCGCCGATGATGTCATCAAGTTGGTAAAACGGATAGGCCTCGGCAATCTCATCGCGGGTCATAAATTTGGTGCCCGCCCCAAGGCGTTCTTGCACTTTTTGGCCCTCTTTCAAGGTCTCGGCAAATCCGGCGTTGTCGGCCAGATACATATACCCATAGCTTTGCAAGATCAGCTCAGGCGCTTCATCATCCGCCATAAATTCACGAAAGTTTTTGACAAACTCTGCGGCAAACTGGCTGACGCGGATGTTGATCTCGTTAGAAAACTGCTGGCGCATACACGAATTGGTATGCGAGGTAGACGAAAACTCGTACGTCGGGTCGCGCTCAATCACCAAAATTTTGCCATCAAAATCCGGGTTGCGCGAGAGCCACCAGGCAGCGGACGAGCCCAACATGGCTCCGCCAACGATCACCACGTCATAAGAGCCCAATTTGGGTGTTTGCATCTGTGCCATTGGCCGCGCCTTTCAAAAACAATTGCGTCAGATTGCCGGAAAAAAACGGCATTGCAAGCTTTGCGTTATGGGTCACAAATTGCGGATTGCCGCACTGGCCGCCCGGTACCGCACATGGGCCTGCGCAAAGGCGTCTTGCAACGCGGGTACAGGTTCGATCACCCGCGCGATTTTGGGGCTTTGCGCAACTTCAAGACCCCCACCCGCGGCCATCATCCCCAGACGCGCAGCGCCGAATGCACCACCAAAATCACCCGCCACAGGCACCTCAACCTGCACCCCAAGTGCGGTTGCAATCGCTTGCACCCAATACTCAGACCGCGTGCCCCCACCCACACCGATCAACCGCGTGATCTTGGTGCCCGTGCCTTGCAGCGCATCAAAACTGTCCCGAAACGCGTGGCACACACCCTCAAGCACCGCACGCGTCATCGCGGCCCGATCGGTGGCATGATCAAGATAAAGAAACGCACCGCGTACCGCCGCATCATTGTGTGGTGTTCGCTCGCCTCCGAGGTAGGGCAAAAACAACGCCCCTCCCGGCGCTTGCAATGGCCCCAAGTCGTTTGTCAAACCGGCGGCCTGCTCACCAATGGCACCCGCATACCAATTCAGCGCGTCCCCGGCGGCAAGGATCACCCCCATCTGATGCCATGTGTCCGGCAAAGCATGGCAAAACGTATGCACTGCACTTGCCGCATCCGGCTCAAATGCGGCACTGGCGGCAAACAAGACACCCGAAGTGCCAAGCGACACAAAGGCCTCGCCTGGTTTGGTCACACCAACGCCCACCGCACTGGCCGCGTTATCACCGCCACCACCGGCAACAACCACGCCGCTAGGTAAGCCCCACCGCGTGGCCAATTGCGCGCGCAGCCCGCCCGAAACCTCAGAGCCCTCAACCAGCCGTGGCATATGCGCCCGCCCAAGGCCCGTGGCCGCCAATAAATCATCCGACCAATCGCGCCGCGCCACATCCAGCCACGCCGTGCCCGCCGCATCCGACATATCGGACACCGCCTCCCCGGTCAGCCAAAGCCGCAGGTAATCCTTGGGCAACAAAACCCGCGTGATCTGCGCAAACACCTCTGGCTCTTCATCGCGCAACCACGCAACCTTGGGCGCGGTGAACCCCGCGAACACAATGTTACCCGTCAAGGCCCGAAATCGCAGATCGCCGTCCAATGCCGTCGCCTGATCCGCCGCGCGCGTGTCATTCCACAACATGCAAGGCCGCAACACATCCCCCTTAGCATCCAAAAGTGTAGCACCGTGCATATGACCCGAAATCCCGATGCCCCGAACGGCCGCGAATTCCAAAGGGTAGGTTTGGCGCAGTTGCGCCATGACGTCTTGGCAAGCGTCAGTCCAATCCGAAGGGTTTTGCTCGGACCATCCAAGATGGGGATGTGCAACGTCATAAGATGCATCCACAGCTCCGACCGGTCGCCCGCCCTCATCGACCAAAAGACCACGTAAGCCAGATGTCCCCAAATCTAGTCCGATAAACATAATACCCTCCCCAAGATACCAATCGGTTTTAGACAGCCCTTAAATTCTCAAGTCAAATTAAAAACAAGGATTATCCAGCACAATCCAGATTTCTTCTAACCATTGGCCCACACCGGATCCAACCTTAGCACAACGCCCCCATTCACTTTGCCAAAAAACTTCCGCCGGAGGCTCCTAAAATTTGCCACGGACACAAGCACCGGATATAGCGCAGCCAACCCAACAACGAGGCTAGCCATGAACTTTGATCGTTCCGTTAAAATTGCCCCATCAATTCTCGCCGCAGACTTCGCCAATTTTGGTGCCGAATGTGAAGCCATCGAAACACAAGGTGCCGATTGGGTCCATGTTGATGTGATGGACGGCCATTTTGTTCCTAATATTACTTTTGGCCCAGCAACATGTTCCGCGATCCGGCCACACATCAAGGGCGTCATGGACGTTCACCTGATGATCTCACCAGTTGATAGCTATATCGAAGCTTTCGCAGAGTCCGGTGCCGACGTCATCACAGCACATGTTGAGGCCACACCTCACATTCATCGCACCATGCAGGCCATTCGTGCCAATGGTGCAAAAGCTGGGATCGCGCTCAACCCCGCAACGCCAGCATCGTCGATCGAATATCTTTTAGATATGGTCGATCTGGTTTGTGTAATGACCGTAAACCCGGGATTTGGCGGGCAAAAGTTCATACATTCTCAAGTGAATAAGGTACGTGAAATTAGATCTATGATTGGCGATCGCCCCATTCATATCGAAATCGATGGCGGCGTTGATCCAACTACGGCGCCTTTGGTGGCCAACGCAGGCGCGGATGTGCTTGTAGCGGGATCGGCAGTCTTTCGCGGAGGTTCGGCCAGTAACCCATCACCCTACGGTGAGAACATCCGCAATATTCGCACAGCGGCCGTTTCTGTCGAAGTTTAAATCTGGAGCGGGCTTAGATAGGCCCGCCCCATTAATCCAACTGGTCTGCGAACGTCGCCAGAAGCTTATGCTTCAAGATTTTACCAGTTGGAGCCGCAGGTAACGCCTGAACCAGAATGATTTGCTTTGGTCGTTTGTAACCGACCAAACGTTGCGCAACAAAACCGCGCAATTCCTCAGTGCTCAAATCATCTAAATTCGCAAGCTGTACAAAAGCGATCACCTCTTCATCGCCATCTTTTTGTCGCCCGATCACGGCGGCTTGCACGACCATCGGATGGTCATTTAGAGCGGCCTCAACCTCGGGCGGGAAGACGTTAAAGCCACCGTGAATGATCAGTTCTTTGGATCGGCCCAGGATATGCAGAAGCCCGCCTTTATCGATCTGACCTAGATCACCTGTGTGCATCCAACCCTCAGCATCAAGAACCTTTGCCGTCTCCTCAGGGTTTTTATAATACCCCTTCATAATATGTGGACCGCGGGTGATCACCTCTCCCAGGCCATTGCCGCCACCCGAAACATCCCCGTCAATTTTGATCTCAATACCAGGCAATGCCGGTCCAACGGATGTATCTGGATTGCCAATCGCATTGTTTGTCGCCGACGTGCCGGCTGTGGTTTCGGTCATGCCATACCCGTTTTGGATAGCCACCCCGTAGAACCCCTCGGCTTCCCGCTTCCAAGTGGGGTCGAGCGGAGCAGCACCCGATGAAACATAACGCAAGGTGTCAGACCCCAAAGCAGTAAGCCCCTGCTCTTTTGCAAACTGCATCAGCAAAGCATGCATCTGAGGTACCGCAGAGAACAATGTCACCCCTTCACGCAGCGCCTTATAGAGCTTTCCCACCTCGAACCTTGGGGCCAAACGCACCGTGGCCCCAGCGTAAATCGCTGCGACAACAACAGAACACAGACCAAAGACATGGGTCATCGGCAGTACCCCGTAGATCACATCGTCACCGGTCATCTTGCGCAGGTTCGCTGAAGTCATTCCGCCAAAGCATACATTCGCGTGGGTCAGCATCACCCCTTTGGGGTCTCCCGTGGTTCCTGTCGTGTACAAGAGAACGGCGACATCGCCTTCATCATCTGGTGCCGTTTCAAAAGCCACAAAATGCAAGGAACCGTAGCTTCCGTTTACCGCGTGGGCCGCCAAGCGTGCGGCATGGGTTTGTGCATCTTGTGAGACACTTGTGGTTAGGAACACCGCCGCTGGCTTTGCGTGCTGGATGACGCGGTTCACTTCCGTTTCAGTTTGTCGGGCATTCACAGGCACAGCACGTGCACCCATTTTCCAACATGCAAACAGGACAGCAACAGCAGCCACACAGTTTTCCGACAACAGCAACACGCGGTCAGCGGCTTGGACGCCCGCTTTCGAGAGCAAAGCCACAATCTCATCGCTTGCGCGATCTAGGCCCGCGTAAGTTAAATGAACACCCACGCTGTCAGATACAGCTTTCACATCTGGTCGCGCCGCCACTTGATCCGAAAGATAATCCTGCACGCGTCTATTCATGAAACTAACTCCGAGTGAAATGATCCCGTCCAATTTTTCAGCCGCAACACCTGCCTTTTCGGCCAATCGGCCTCAACTTTGGCTAAGGACAATGAATTGTTCGAGATGGTGATCCGTATCGCCAAAGCGATGATCGGCCATCGTGATCCGCTTGGCGATATGCGCCAGTTCGTATTCTTGTGTCATCGCAATCCCACCATGCATCTGAATAGCTTCTTCAGAGACAAGCCGACCTGCGCGCCCCAACAGGTTCTTAGCCGCGTGGATATTCAAATCGCGGATCCGTGTGTCATCCTCAAAATATCCTGCAGCTCTGATCACAGCGGAACGTGCTTGTTCCATTTCGATCAATAGATCGGACATCCGATGTGCCAAGGCTTGAAATGTTGCAATGGGGCGTCCAAACTGTTGGCGTGTCACGAGATACTCTTGGGTCAATTCAGTGGCCGTTGTCATCGCCCCCAGTGTCTCGGCACATTGCGCAACGGTCGCGATTGCGTAGGCATCTTTTAAAACAGAAAACCCTTGGCCTTCCTTGCCTATCGGTGTGCCCACGACATTATCGAGCGTCACTTCAGCAGCGCGCCCCCCCGCAAGCAACGGGTAGCCTTGCACCGTTAGCCCTTTGGCGTCTCTTTCAACCACGAAAAGCGTAATGCCATCCTCATCAAACGCGCCACCACCGGTGCGCGCTGACACGATCAGAACATCAGCCGCTTGCGCATTCATCACCACGGCCTTGCGGCCGTTCAACGTGTTGCCTTTGGCCGTTGTTTGTACGTGGCTCACATCATAGCGGCTGGTTGGTTCACCGTGGGCCAATGCCATTTGGACCTTGCCAGCAATGATCTGTTCGACGCGGTCAAGATCACCGACACCCGCAAAAATGCGGCCACACATCAAAGCACTGTCCAGAAACGGCTCCACGACACCCGCGCGCCCCAGTTCCTCGAACACAACCGCGATATCGAACCCTTTGCCGCCAAAGCCACCTTGCTCTTCGGTGAACAAAGCCCCGATAATCCCTAGCTCTGCCAGAGTGTTCCAGATGTCAGCGGACATGCCGCTGTCTGACTCCAAAATCTCGTTACGTTTTTCTGTGGTATAGCGGTCTTTCAGAAAGCGGCGCAGCGTGTCTTGCAGCATTTGCCGCTCTTCGGTCAGATCAAAATTCATCGATCAGCCCCCCATCTTTACTTTAGCAATGATCCCACGCTGGATCTCGTTTGATCCCCCGAAAATCGACAACTTGCGATTATTGAAATACTGGGCGGCCACCGGCCCAGCCTCGTGTGGATCGGGAAGCGGTTCATTGCTGCCTTCGACCGCTTCAGAGGCAAAAGGCATCGCGTAAGGGCCCACCGCACGACGCGCGAGGTCGTTGATCTCTTGGCGGATGATTGACCCTTTCACCTTGAGCATGGATGCCTCGACACCGGGTGCACCACCGGCTGCCGCTTGTGAAATGATACGCAAATTGGTGGTGCTCATGGCCATCAGGTCAATTTCGACCTGTGCAACACGTGCTGCGAAATGCGGGTTCTGCATCAATGGTTTGCCGCCCGACATCTCGGCCTTGGCGATCCGCTTGACTGCCGCCAAACCAGCGGTCGAAAACCCGACCCCTGCGATGTTTGTTCGCTCATGTGTGAGCAAATATTTGGCGTAGGTCCAACCCTTGTTCTCTTCTCCGACAAGGTTCTCAACTGGCACTTTGACATCTGTGAACCAGACCTCGTTCACCTCGTGAGTGCCATCCAACAAAATGATCGGGCGTACTTCGATGCCGGGGGTGTCCATGTCGATCAGTAGGAAGGAAATGCCTTCCTGTTGTTTCACCGTGCTATCGGTGCGCACGAGACAAAAGATCATGTTCGCGTGTTGGCCAAGGGTCGTCCACGTCTTTTGCCCATTGACGATATAGTGGTCGCCCTCACGCACGGCTTTGGTTTTAAGCGAGGCCAAATCCGAGCCCGCGCCCGGTTCGGAATAGCCCTGACACCACCAGTCTTCGCCCGACAGAATGCGTGGCAGCCAATGATCCTTTTGCTTTTGATTGCCAAACTTTTGCAACACGGGGGCCAACATGCCCAAGCCAAACGGCACAATACGTGGTGCATGAGCACGGGCGCACTCGTCCTCGAAAATGTGGCGCTGAACGGCGTTCCATTCCGCGCCGCCGTATTCCTTTGGCCAGTTGGGTGCCAACCATCCTTGGGCGTTCAAAGTTGCGTGCCAACCATCCATGTCTGCCTTGCTGAGATCTGCACCAAGACGTATCTTGTCAGACAGGTCTTTGGTCAGCTTTTCATCCAAGAAGGCACGGACCTTATCGCGAAACGCCAAGTCTTCGTCAGAATAGCTTAAATCCATTGTTTGCTTCCCCCATCAGCGGCTGTTCAGCCCGCTTTGTTCAAATCATCAAATGTTTTACCTGCGGCCACCAACTCTTTGAGCAAAGGTGCGGGTTCCCAAAACGCCGGATCCTGTTTTGCACATTCCTCAATATCCGCCAGCAGGTCAGGCAGACCAACGATGTCGGCCCATTTCAAAGGTCCGCCATGGTATCGGGGGAACCCGTAGCCAAACAACAAGGTCATATCCACATCGAGTGGTCGACGTGCGACGCCTTCGCCCACCACTTTGGCGGCTTCGTTCACCATGGCCGCCATATAACGACGCACAATTTGCGCGGCGGTAAACTCAATCGGGGTTATGCCTGTTTCCGACCGTTCTTGGGCAATCAGTTCCAAGACATCAGGGTTGGGAACGCGGGCTTTCAAACCGGCGGCGTAATCATAGTAGCCTTTGCCCGTTTTCTGGCCAAAATGCCCAGCCTCGCACAGTTTGTCCGCATACGTCCTGGCACCTTCGACGCCGAGTTCGGCCCGTTTGCGTTTGCGGACCGCCCATCCGATATCAAGGCCGGCCAGATCAGCGACAGCATATGGCCCCATCGCAAACCCGAAAGCTTCAAGAGCCGCATCTATGGCATAGGGCGAGGCCCCTTCCAAAATCATTTGGTCTGACGCTGATCGATAGGTTGCTAGGATGCGGTTGCCAATAAAGCCGTCACAGACACCAGCGCGCACGTTGATTTTCTTTAGTCGTTTGCCCAGTTCGAACCCTGTAGCGACAACATCGATTGCTGTCTTATCCGCCACCACGATTTCCAGCAGCTTCATCACATGAGCCGGCGAAAAGAAGTGGAGACCAATAACATCTTGCGGGCGTGATGTCGCAGCAGCAATTTCGTCGACATCCAAATAGGACGTATTCGTCGCAAGAATGGCGCCCTGTTTGCACACCGCATCCAGCTGCGTGAATACTTGCTTTTTAACGGACATATCCTCAAACACCGCTTCGATCACCAGATCAACGTCAGCCAACCCTTGATAATCAGTAATCACCCTCAAGGCTTGGGATAAGATCGTGTCATGTTGCTCAGGTGTGATTTTCCCACGTTTCAAGGCACCCGATAGATTTCCAGAGATCCGCGCGTGGGCCGCCTCGCCCGCTTGAGCGGTCATTTCAAGCAAACTCACCCGAAGCCCTGACAGCAGCGCAGCCGTCGCAATCCCAGCCCCCATTGTGCCGCCACCAATCACGCCAATATGCTCAATCACCCGCGGCGCTACACCTTTAAGTTCTGGCAGATGCCCAACCGCCCTTTCAGAAAAGAAGGCGTGGATCATCCCCTTGCTTTGATCGGACTTGAGAAGCTCCATGAAGATTTGGCGTTCCGTCAGCATCCCCTCGGCAAAGGGCCTTTCAACGCTTGCTTGAACAGCCCGAACGCATTGGGCCGGTGAAATTTGCCCTCGCCCACGGACCAATGTCGCCTCATAGGCTGCATCCCAATCGATCCCTTCAGGGGCAGGCATTTCGCTCACTGGGCGGCGTGATGCCTTTCCTTCAAGCAACTCAGCCGCAAAACTCAGACCATTTTCCAACGGGTTGCCGTCTTTGATTGTATCGATCACACCCATCTCAAGTGCCTCAGACGCACCAACTTGACGACCAGTTGTCATGACATCGAGCGCCGCCGCCACCCCAATCAGACGTGGCAAACGCTGCGTGCCGCCAGCCCCCGGAATAAGCCCAAGGTGCACCTCGGGCAGTCCGATCCGCGCAGACGGAACCGCGATCCGGTAATGGCAGCCCATCGCAACCTCAAGCCCGCCCCCTAGTGACACACCGTGCATTGCTGCAATTACCAATAACGGGGAGGCCTCGATCCGATCCACAACATCCGGCAAAGACGGCGCCATAGGTGGTTTGCCAAATTCAGTGATATCCGCACCGGCGATAAAGGCCCGACCGTCACCAACGATCACCACCGCATCAACGCCTGTGTCCGCTTCGGCGTGGTCCATTTGATCCATCAACCCCTGACGCACAGCTTGGCTAAGCGCATTCACAGGCGGATTTTTGATGGTGAGGACCGCAATATTATCGTGGCGGGTATAAGCAACTTTATCAGACAAAATGAACGCTCCCAAACGCAATCAACAGGTAAAAGCCTTGAAACCCATTCCGACTGGCGGAATGGCGTTTCACTTTGATGCGTTCAGGTTAGTCTTCAATTCTTTAAAACGGCAAGAGATACCTCATGCCTCAGGTGCATTGCGTCGCAGCGTCACTTTTGAGCTGTCTCAAAGGTTATCGTTTGTAAATGAAGCATCGCCCTTGCACCGCGTGCTCAGGAAGCTCGATCTCAACAAGATCAGAAAAGAACATCCTATCGCTTGAAACCATCAAGCCACCTTTGGCCAAAAGCGGCTCAATCACGGGCGACAGGTTTCGCGCGAACTCAACATTTTTGGCTGCATTGTGCCCCCCAAGATCCGCGTGAATAAGGCTAGCCGTTGGTCCGAAACGCGCCAATGCTTCGGGCAGTGTTTCGTACACATCACCTAGAAACATCATTTCCTCGGGTGGCGTGCTGTCGGGATGAGACGCAACAGCCCGCTCAAAGACGTGGATATTTCGGTTGGGCATAATTGCACGCATGTGGTGATAGGTTCGCCCATTGCCAAGGCCCAACTCAAAGACAGGGCCCGCCATGTCTTTTGTCAACTCGGCGGCGTGATTTAAACAGGCGCGTTGCGACACCATGCGGTCGATAAATAGGTCTAGACGGCTGCTCATATTGTTATTCCTTTAAGTCAGATGATCGCACTTAGGTGCTTGGATCTTATGGTTCTAGGTAATCCGAACAAAGCCATGATGCAATTAAACGAAATTTCAGTATATTCTCAAACTTGTGAACCGATTGGCTGGACTAACGAGCGGAATCAGGCTTGACTGCCGTTCAACGAGAGTTACCGCTATCAGGCAGCTCGGAAACAGGAAGAAAAATGACACCTCTATTGGACGTACAAGGGCTATCAATCGGATTTGGCGATGCCCCATCGATTGTGCAAGATGTTAATTTTTCAATAGACCCCGGCGAGACATTAGCCCTGGTTGGGGAAAGTGGTTCGGGTAAAACTCTGACCTGTCGTTCTGTTTTGCGCATCCTTCCTGAAACCGCCCAACTTCGCTCTGGGCAGATCAAATTTGGCAAAGATGGGCCCGTCGATCTATTGAGCCTAAGTGAGCGAAACATGCGGGACGTACGCGGCGATCGGATTTCGATGATCTTTCAAGAGCCCATGCGCTCGTTGTCGCCGCTTCACCGTATAGGCAACCAAGTGGCCGAAGTTTTGCACCTGCATCGCGGCCTGTCCAAAAAGGACGCAAAAGTCGCGGTCATCGAGACGTTTGAAAAGGTCGGGTTTGTCGACCCCGAGCGTGCCTTTCGCGCATACCCTTTCGAGATGTCAGGCGGCATGCAACAGCGCGCTATGATCGCGATGGCAATGGTTGCGAAACCTGATTTGCTTATAGCGGATGAACCCACAACGGCTTTGGATGTGACCACTCAGGCTCAGGTTCTTGGTCTGATCAAAGACCTACAAAAAGAAACCGGCATGGCCGTAATTCTTGTCACCCATGACCTTGGCGTCGTGGCCAACATGGCGGAAAAAGTTGTGGTGATGAACAAAGGCCGCATCATGGAGAGCGGAACGGCACCAGCCGTTCTAGGCGCACCCGGCCATCCCTACACCCAAAAGCTATTTGCCGCCGCGCCGCGTATTCCGAAAGTGGCAGAGCCAGCCGCGCCGCTAAAATATGACGATCTGATCCTCGATCTCAAAAGTGTCTGCAAGACCTATAATGTGCGCGCTGGAGGCTGGAAGGCTGTCAAAAAGGTTCACGCCTGTATCGACGTCAACTTGTCATTGCCACGTGGTAAGACCGTTGCTGTTGTTGGCGAAAGCGGGTCAGGCAAGACCACCTGTGCGCGCATTGCCTTAGGTGCAGAAATTCCTGATGAAGGCAGCCAAGTTTTATTCCGCCCTGACGCGGGCGGCGAAGCGTTGCCTGTCCATGCTATGTCCCGCACGCAGCGGATCGCGTTTCAGCGCAAAGCACAGATGGTGTTTCAAGACCCCTATTCTTCTTTGTCGCCGCGGATGCGCGTTCAAGAAGCTCTGACTGAGCCTATGGAAATCCACAACATCGGAAACCGCTCAGACCGCCGCGACAAGGCCGCTGAAATGTTACGATGGGTTGGGTTAGACCCCGACATGCTAACGCGCTATCCGCATGCCTTTTCTGGTGGCCAACGTCAGCGCCTTTCGATTGCGCGGGCTCTTACGTTAGATCCATCCTTGTTGGTATGTGATGAACCGACCTCTGCTTTGGATGTGTCAGTTCAAGAACAAATCCTTTCCTTGCTCGAAGATATTCGTGACGACATGGGGCTGTCATATCTGTTCATCAGTCACGACCTTGCCGTGGTGGCACGTATTGCTGATGAAGTTGCGGTAATGCGGCGCGGTGTCGTTGTTGAGCAAGCACCACCAGACACGTTGTTTTACAATCCGCGCCACCCCTACACCCAAGCTTTGATTGCCGCCCAGCCAGAGCCCGATGTCCATCGACCGATCGATCTTAACCTCGTCTCGCAAGGCGCTGGATCACCCGAGAGCTGGCCAGAGCTCTATCGCTTTGATCAAGGCATCGCGCCAGAGCTGCACGAAATTGAACCCGGTCATAAGGTACGCTGCCATGCTTAAACGTATCCTCACCCTTTTTACACTTGCCTTCTTTTGGACCAGCCCAGCTGTCTCACTTGAGGTAAAAGAAAGCGCCTATTGGCTCGACCAACTGTCCCACGAAGGCTTCCCAGAGGTGCACACCCGTGTGCCCCAGGATCCGCTGATTGTGGATCTCGCCGCAAAGGGTCGTGCTTTTGGCAACCAAGGTGGCACTTTGCGCACGATGATCACACGTGCGAAAGACATTCGCCAGATGGTGGTTTACGGCTATGCCCGACTGGTTGGCTATGACGATGAATACAACATTGTCCCCGATTTGTTGCGGGATATCGAGATCGAGGATGACCGTCGTTACACCCTCCATTTGCGTCGTGGGCATAAGTGGTCCGATGGCTCACCGTTTACCTCTGCCGATTTCGAATACTGGTGGCTCCATGTTGCCAACAACGAAGAACTCAGCCCCAATGGCCCTCCAGATGTCATGCGTTTGGCAGGTACAATCGGGCGGATGAGCTTTCCCGATGAGCTGACGGTTGTTTTGGAATGGGATGCTCCGAACCCGCGCTTCCTTCAGCTTTTGGCGGCAGCACGTCCCCCCTTTATTTATCGCCCCTCAGCTTACCTCAAGCAGTTTCATGTCGCGTTTAATGACCCCGACGCGTTGGCTGAGGCCGTGCGCAGCAGACGTGTGCGCAGCTGGGCCGCACTGCACAACAAACTCGACAATATGTACAAGTTCGACAATCCAGATTTGCCGACCTTACAGCCATGGGTTGCTGAGACTCGTGGGCAATCCAGCCGCAAACTGTTTGTGCGCAACGCCTACTATCATCGCGTTGACAGCAACGGGGTTCAATTGCCCTACATCGACGTTGTCGAAATGACAGTTGTTGGTTCTGGACTCGTCGCCGCGAAATCCAATGCAGGTGAGTCTGATTTACAGGCTCGTGGTCTAGATTTTCGCGACGTCTCTATTCTGAAAAAGGGTGAGGCCGATGGCGGAGCCTACAAGACCCACCTATGGGGAAATGGATCTGCGTCACAAATCGCGATCTATCCAAACCTGAATTTTGCTGATCCTGTTTGGCGCGAAGTGATCCGCGACGTCCGTTTTCGTCGCGCCCTTTCGATGGGCATTGACCGGCGTATGATCAACCGCGCGCTTTACTTTGGATTAGCGCAAGAAGGCGGCATGACCGCGCTCAGCCGCAGCCCATTCTTTGACGCGAAGAATTTGAATGCGTGGTCCAACCATGACCTTGCAGCGGCAAATGCACTACTGGATGAAATGGGTTTGACCGAACGCACGCCCTCTGGTCTGCGTATGTTGCCTGATGGGCGCCCGATGGAATTTGTGATCGAAACCGCGGGTGAGCGCCAAGAGGTTGGAAATGCGCTAGCGATCGTCACGGACACCTGGCGCGATCTGGGGATCAAGCTGGTATTACGCCCGCTTGACCGCGACATCCTACGCAACCGTGTCTATGCAGGTGTAACGATGGCTGCCATCTGGTTTGGTTGGGACAATGGTTTGCCACAAACCTTTACGCCGCCGGAATACCTTGCACCTATGCATCAGGAATTCTTTGCTTGGCCCAAGTGGGGCCAGTACATGCAAACCCACGGAGCTGCAGGTGAGCCGATTGATATGCCTGAGCCACAACGATTAATGGATCTTTGGCACGCTTGGGAGGTCACGCTAGACCCCGATGAACGCGGCAAAATCTGGAGCGAAATGTTAGGCATACACGCCGATCAGCAATACGGCATCGGCATTTTGGCAGAGGCCCCTCAACCTGTTGTGGTCGCTGACGCACTCCGCAATGTACCTGAAACTGGAAAATGGGCATGGGAACCAGGCGCGCATTTCGGCATACACCGCATGGACGAGTTCTTTTTCACGCCAGAAAGCCTTAAGGTAAAACGATGATGTTTCTTAGATATGCAGGCTATCGCCTGATGACGATGCTGCTCACCTTGTGGGTTGTTTCGATCATGGTTTTCATCATCATCAACCTGCCCCCTGGTGACTACCTGTCCAACCAAATCGCAGAATTGCGTGCAACGGGTCAGGCCGAAGGTGTCGCAAAGGCAGAGTTCTTACGCACCGAATACGCGCTTGATCGCCCAATTTGGGAACAGTATTTTATCTGGGTCGGCATGCTTCCGGGGCCACAAGGCTTTTCTGGCTTGCTGCAAGGCGACTTTGGCTGGTCCTTTGAATTTGATCGCCCAGTGTCTGACATCGTAGGCGATGCGCTTTGGTTAACGGTTCTGGTGAACCTCGCTGCGGTTCTTTTTGTATATCTCGTGGCTTTGCCTTTGGGCGTTCTAGCGGCATGGAAATCGGAAAGCTGGGTCGACTATACGGCCGCTTTTGTGGGCTACCTTGGCTTGGCCACGCCAAACTTTCTGCTTGCCTTGATCCTGTTTTATTACGGGCACAAATACCTTGGCCTACCAATCGGCGGCATGATGAACCCGATCTATGAAGGCGAACCAATGAGTTTGGCGAAAGTCCAGTCGATCCTTGTTCACCTCATCGTTCCAACCTTTGTGATTGGCACATCTGGTGCGGCAGCAATGATGCAGCGTCTGCGGGCCAATATGCTCGATGAGCTGTCAAAACCCTATGTAGAGACCGCCAAGGCAAAAGGCTTAGCGCCCTCACGCTTGCTCGCGAAATACCCGCTGCGCATGGCGTTCAACCCCTTTGTTGCCGACATTGGGAACCTGTTGCCTGCAATGGTATCCGGTTCTGTTTTGGTATCGGTTGTTTTGGGCTTGCAAACGATCGGGCCAGCATTGCTGACAGCCCTAAAATCCCAAGACCAGTTCTTAGCGGCCTTTGTGTTGATGTTTGTGGCCCTGCTTACTTTGATCGGCACGATGATCTCTGACCTTTTGCTAGTCTTATTGGACCCCCGAATTAGATACGGAGCGCGCGACGGATGAGTACACTTCCTGACGGGCGTTATATCGATGATGCGCCTTATAATCCCGATGTTGATCTATCCGCGCTTGATCGCTCTGATATGGACGCGCCGAATTGGCTGCTGGTTTGGCGTAAGTTCAAGCGTCATAAGCTTGGCCTGATTTCCGGCATTTTCTTGTTCTTCAGCTATCTGATGTTGCCTGTTGCAGGCTTCATCGCGCCCTATACGCCAAATGAACGCAATGCAGATTACCTTTATGCCCCGCCTCAGGGGATCAGCCTTTGGCACGAGGGGCAGTTTGTCGGGCCACACGTCAATCCAACGGAAGCTATCGCCGATCTTGAACGCTACATCTGGACCTACGAGACCGATGAGAGCGTGGCTATGCCGCTTGAGTTCTTCTGCGAGGGCGGCAGCTATAATCTATTTGGGCTCATACCCTCAGACACCCATCTGTTCTGCGCCCCTGAGGGTGCAACCGTCTTCCTATTTGGATCAGACAGATTGGGTCGCGATGTCTTTAGCCGCATTCTGTTTGGCGCTCAACTTTCTCTGACCGTTGGCCTGATCGGCATTACGGTATCGTTCCTGCTTGGCATCACCTTTGGCTCAATCGCGGGTTATTTTGGCGGACGTACAGACTGGACAATTCAACGCGTGATCGAGATATTGCGCTCCCTACCGGAACTGCCCCTTTGGCTGGCCTTGTCAGCCGCGGTCCCCTCAAATTGGGGACCTGTTGCGGTCTTTTTCATCATCTCAATTATCCTTGGGATACTGGATTGGCCCGGTTTGGCCCGTGCGGTGAGGTCAAAATTCTTATCCCTGAGGGAAGAAGAATATGTGCGCGCGGCTGAAATGATGGGGGCGAAACCGTCACGCGTGATCCGCCGTCACCTGTTGCCCAACTTTATGAGCCATCTGATTGCGTCGGCCACACTGTCGATCCCCGCGATGATCTTGGGTGAGACGGCACTCTCGTTCCTTGGTCTTGGCTTACGCGCACCTGCGGTGAGCTGGGGGGTCATGCTGAATGACGCGCAGAACCTTGCATCGATCGAGATCTATCCATGGACCGCAATCCCAATGTTGCCGATCATCTTCGTGGTTTTGGCGTTTAACTTTTTGGGCGACGGTCTGCGTGACAGTCTAGACCCATACAAAGGTTGAAAAGCAAAAGGCGGGGTTGAACCCCGCCTTTTCTTTATTCTTTATATGTTTGTTTTTAAGAACGGCGCGGTGTTTGCCCGCCGCCTTTTCCTGCATCAGCTGCTGCACGACGCGCTTTGTTCTTCTTGCTGTTGGGTTTACCAACGGCCGGTGCGCCGCCCGGGCCTGTCTTATGCTTGCCCGCGAACTTACCCTTCGGCTTACCTGCAAACGGTTTTCCATCTGGCTTAGCGCGTGGCTTGCGTTCAGTTACAGCGCCGTCGTCACGTGCACGGTCCATGGTTGAACGTGGTTTTTCGAAACGCTTAGACGCCGGATGGCCTGCTGGCTTGCCGCCTTTGCTCTCAGGCTTTGGCTTGCGTGCTTTTGGTGCAGGCGCATCGTCATAAACAACTGGCGCACTCGAAGGCTTTGGTGCCGCAGCTGGCTTATACTCGTCTTTTGGTTTTGGAGCGTATTCGGCTTTAGGCTTACGATCATAATCAGGTTTGTCACCACCACGGCGAGGACCATCAGATTTTTTGCCAAAAGACTTACCAGCGGGCTTGCCCTTTGGCTTACCGCCAAATGCCGGGCGTGGACCACTGGCCGCTGCGGGAGGTTTGGCAAGCTCAGTTAGAACCAACCCGCCTTCAACAGTCATTGCGCTGCCCAAGGTGGATTTGAAACCTGCAACGCTGGATTCTTGCAGCTCAACAAAGGTCTCGTCGTTTTGAATACGGATCGCACCGATGTCGTCTTTGGTGATGCCGCCACCATTGCAAAGGATCGGAAGAAGACGTCCAACTACGGTGCCTTGGTTCCGACCAGAGTTCACAGAGAACCACTTGCTCGGGCCAAACGGCGCACGCGCTTTGGCTGGCTTATTATCACCGGCGGCAGACAATTCTTCAGGTGCTGAAACACGGGCTGCATAAAGACGCATGTAAGCCGCCGCAATTTGCTCGTTTGAGAAGCTGTCGACAAGCTTAGCCACCATGTCTACTTCATTTTCGGCCACAGGCTCGTGCCACATTGGATCGGCCAAAAGGCGCTCTTGGTCGCGACTGCGAACATCATCGGCAGACGGCGCGCTGACCCATTCGGCGCTAACCTTCGCGCCTTGCAAAATGCGTTCGGCTTTGCGGCGTACCTTGGCTGTTACGATCAGCGTGCTGACACCTTTGCGCCCAGCGCGGCCAGTCCGGCCAGAGCGGTGCAGCATGGTTTCGTGGTTGTTCGGAAGCTCTGCGTGCACAACCAGATCAAGACCCGGCAGGTCGATCCCACGTGCCGCAACATCCGTCGCCACACAAACACGAGCGCGTCCATCGCGCATCGCTTGCAATGCGTGGGTCCGTTCGGCTTGGGACAATTCGCCCGACAACGCCACAACAGGAAAGCCACGGTTAGACAGGCGAGTTGTAACGCGATTCACCATCGCACGTGTGTTACAGAACACAATCGCATTTGGCGCATCGTAATAGCGCAATATGTTGATGATGGCGTTTTCGCCGTCGTGGTTGGCAACTTGCATGGCTTTGTATTCGATATCAGCGTGCTGCTTGGCTTCTGATTTTGTCTCAACCCGAACCGCGTCGCGCTGATAGCTTTTAGCCAAAGCTGCAATCGCCTTTGGAACCGTTGCCGAGAACATCAATGTCCGGCGGTCCTCTGGTGACTCACCCAAGATAAATTCTAGGTCTTCACGGAAACCAAGATCAAGCATCTCATCTGCTTCATCCATAACAACGCCGCGGATATGTGACAGGTCGATGCTTTTGCGCATAATGTGGTCGCGTAGACGACCTGGTGTCGCAACAACGATATGCGCTCCGCGGGCAAGCGTGCGACGCTCGTCGCGCATGTCCATGCCACCCACACAAGATGCCATAACAACGCCAGCTTCGCCGTAAAGCCAATCGAGCTCACGTTTCACTTGCAACGCCAATTCTCGCGTTGGTGCGATCACCAATGCAAGCGGCGATCCAGCCCGGTCAAAAGCTTCGGCACCACCCAAAAGGGTGTCGCCCAGCGCAAGCCCAAAACCAACTGTCTTACCTGACCCTGTTTGTGCAGAAACAAGCAGATCGGCATCGCCGAGCTCTGGCGCGATGCAGGCAGTTTGAACAGGTGTTAAGGTTTCGTATCCACGTTTGGATAGCGCGTCGGCTAAAGCTTGTTTCACGGGCGTCATCTTTTCTGGTAATTGTGCGGTCAATTATGCCGCAAGCCGCGCGTCTAAGCCTTTTGAGGCCTTTTGTATAGGGGTAAGATAATCATACCTGCTATTCGCTACAGGATCGGCGGCGGTTGTCAGCTTGCTACGGCGGCATAACAGCGCGTTCATCGCCCCAAAATTCACACCCCCGCGCACAACGACGTTTTACATGAAGCCCCTTCCTATGTCATAGCAAGAACAACAAAGTCGTGCACTATCATGCACCCTTAGAATGCAGGAAGTTATGATGTCTCAACACACCCCGTCCGGTCCAATCGCTATCCTAGGTCTTGGATATGTAGGCCTCCCGCTGGCATTGGCTTTGGCGCGGTCAGGATTCGATGTCGTCGGCCTTGATACAGACCCTGATTTGATCGCGTCTTTGCACAACGGGCGCGACCCTAATGGTGAAGTCTCAGAGACTTCAGTGTCCAGCTCTCAGGCTAAGTTCACCGCAGATCCTGCGGATCTTGCCCCTTGCACAACCTACATCATCGCGGTGCCTACCCCGATCACTGACGCCAAGAAACCAAACCTCAACCCGATCCTAGGTGCTTGCGCAACAATTGCGCCTCATCTTCAGGATGGCGATTTGATGATTTTGGAAAGCACCGTCTACCCCGGTGTAACCGAAGAGGTGTGCGGCCCTGCGCTAGAACAAGGCAGCGGCCTTAAGGCAGGCACGCAGATCAAGCTTGGCTATTCACCCGAACGCGTAAACCCCGGTGACGCCGAGCACTCAATGGAGAACGTAACCAAGATCATTGCCGCACAAGATGATGAAACCTTGGACCGCGTCGAAGCCATCTATGCACCTGTTGTGAAAGCCGGCCTTCACCGTGCGTCATCTATCATGACGGCCGAAGCGGCAAAAGTTATCGAAAACACCCAACGCGACCTGAACATCGCATTGGTCAACGAATTCGCACTTATCTTTGGTAAGCTTGGTCTCGACACGCTCGAGATATTGGAGGCCGCAGGAACAAAATGGAATTTCCTCCCTTTCCGCCCCGGATTGGTTGGCGGTCACTGTATCGGTGTCGATCCTTACTACTTAACCTACCGCGCTGAACAACTTGGGTATCACCCCGAAGTCATCCTAGCAGGCCGCCGTATCAACGATCACATGGGCGCGCATGTTGCAGGATCACTTGTGAAAACTATGCTGGCCCGTGGCATCGATCTGCAAGGCGCCCGTGTTTTGGTCATGGGATACACCTTTAAGGAAAATTGTGCGGATACACGCAATACCCGCGTTGCAGATATTGTTGAGGAATTGGCCGAATATTCTATCGCAGTAGATGTGCACGAACCTTGGGTTCCAAGCGACGTCATGCAGTCGCGTCACGGCGTAGATCCGGTTCAACACCCCGAAAAGGGAGCATATGATGCCATAATTGTGGCTGTCGGGCACAAAGAGTTTGTAGAAATGGGGTCAGATGCGGTTCGCACCTTGGGTAAACCAAATGCCGTGCTATACGACATCAAAGGAATTTTTGGCAAATCCGGCAGCGACATGCGCTTGTAGTAGCCCTCGAAGAGACGACATCAATGGCAACAGACACCTCCCACTCCCCTATTCGCCCACGCCGCGTCGTTCTGTATAGTCACGACACCTTTGGCTTGGGCCACTTGAGACGTAGTCGCGCATTGGCCTCGGCCCTTACGCAAAGCGACACAGTGCAATCTGCGATCATTTTGACAGGCTCGCCTGTGGCTGGCCGATTTGCATTCCCTGAACGTGTGGATCACGTTCGCCTACCCGGTGTGACGAAGCTACCCGATGGATCTTACATCAGCCAAACCTTGGGGCTCGACATAGACGAAACCACATCGCTTCGGTCGGGTCTGATCGAATCTGCGATTGAACAATACGCGCCAGATCTTTTGATCGTCGACAAAGAACCCACCGGATTTCGCGGCGAACTGCTCCCTGTGCTTGAGCGCCTAAAAGCTGAAGGCAAAACCAAGCTGGTGCTGGGCCTGCGCGACGTCTTGGATGAGCCAGAAATCCTTGCCAAAGAATGGAACCGTAAAGGTGCGATTGAGGCGACCGAAAAGTTCTACGACGACATTTGGGTCTACGGTGTGAAATCGGTTTATGATCCAAGCGAAGGTTTGAAGCTATCGCAAGAAACCCGCGCCAAGATGCATTGGACCGGTTACTTGCGCCGCGAAATTAACGATCCAATAGAGACCCCTGAAGAGCCGTATATTCTGATCACCCCAGGTGGGGGCGGTGATGGCAAGGCAATGGTGGATCTTGTGCTGTCAGCTTATGAGCAGGACCCAGACTTAAGCCCACGTGCTCTGTTGGTTTATGGGCCATTCCTGTCCGGTGATGTACGTGAAGAATTCGAAACCCGTGTCGCCAAGCTAAATGGTCGCGTAACAGCCCATGGGTTTGAGAGTAAGATCGAAGCGCTATTTGCCAATGCCGAGGGTGTGGTTTGCATGGGCGGCTACAACACGTTCTGCGAAGTGCTCTCTTTTGATAAACGTGCGGTGATTGTTCCTCGCACTGTCCCGCGGATGGAACAATGGCTACGCGCAAGTCGCGCCGAAGAGTTGGGCTTGGTCCGTATGTTGGATGACGGGCGTGATGGTATGACCCCAACTGCGATGATCGAAGCCATTCGCGCACTTCCATCACAAGGGAAACCATCTGATGCAGGTGCCGAAGGGCTGCTCGATGGCTTGGAAGTCGTGATCCAGCGCACAAAGGCTTTAATGACAGTTGACGCCGATCCGTCGTCGTCCAAATGAGCTTAGGCCCCCCAAACCTCGCCGTGGTTGTCAAAGGTTGGCCGCGCCTATCCGAAACATTCATTGCACAAGAACTTGTCGCGTTAGAAGAAGGCGGCGTACCCTTCGAAATTTGGTCCCTTCGCCACCCAACCGACAAGAAAACTCATCCATTGCACGACCGCTTGCAAGCGCGGGTTCGATACCTTCCTGAATACCTTGGGGATGAACCCCTCAGAGTGCTGCGCGGCGTATTTTTTGCTATACGCCAAAAAGGTTTCCGCGCGGCATGGTCTGCAATCAGCGCCGACTACAAACGCGACAAAACAAAAAATCGCATTCGTCGCTTTGGTCAAGCCTGCGTCATGGCCCGCGAGCTACCATCTGAAACTGATGGCATCTATGCCCACTTCTTGCACACCCCCGCATCAGTCGCGCGATACGCCGCAATCCTAAAGGGGCTGCCGTGGTCATTTTCTGCCCATGCCAAAGATATCTGGACTTCGCCGGAATGGGAACTTCGTAGCAAGTTAGATACAGCCACTCAGGGCGCTACTTTTGGCGCGACCTGCACCGCCTTTGGGGCTAAGCACCTGCGTGAGCTATCAGCGACAACACCTGTCGATTTGATCTATCACGGTCTTGATCTCACACGGTTCCCGACCCCTCCAGAACGGGCACTTCGTGATCAATCAGTCCCGCTAAAACTCATGTCTGTCGGACGACTGGTTGAGAAAAAGGGGTTTGATAACCTTATCAAAGCACTGGCCCTTCTTCCGATAAATCTGGACTGGCATTGGACACATATCGGAGGCGGTGCGCTCGATGATCAGATGCGCCAACTCGCGACAGACCACGGGGTTGCGCGAAATATCACGTGGCGTGGTGCCTGTGACCAACCCGAGGTCATCCAAGAGATGCGCGACGCTGATCTTTTTGTATTGCCCAGTCGCATTGCCAAAGATGGTGATCGAGACGGTTTACCCAATGTTCTGATGGAGGCGGCAAGCCAAAAACTGCCCATTCTGTCGACCCCGGTTTCTGCGATACCGGAATTCATAGACACGCAAGTACACGGTATTCTAAGCGCAGATGTACCCGAAGCTTTGGCAAATGAGATCGCGCAGTTTGCAAACGATCCATCCCTTGGCCCACGCCTTGCAGAGGCCGCATACCAGCGTCTTACACATGAATTCCTAATGGCCCCAGGTATTGCGCAATTGGCCACGCGCCTACGTACAATGCTTTCAGGCGGGGCTGGATGAACCTCGCCTTTTATGCCCCTCTCAAGTCGCCAAACCATACGGTTCCATCTGGAGACAGGGCCATGGGGCGGGCATTGCTTTCGGCGTTAAAGGATGGCGGTCATAACGTGACACTTGCCTCTGAGTTGCGGATGCGAGAACCCAAAGGCTCTAAAGACGCGCAGGCCAAGTTGAAAGCTGCTGCAGACGCAGAAATCGACAGGATCACGCCAATCGCCCGCCTCTCGGGTTGGGCCGCCTGGATCACCTACCACAACTATTACAAAGCCCCCGATCTGATAGGCCCGACAATCGCCAAGACCTTGGGCATCCCCTATATTTTGATCGAGGCAACCCGTGCCAAAAGCAGGCTCGACGGCGCTTGGTCCGATTTTGCCCACGCTGCAGAAGCGGCCAGCGATGCAGCGGCAGTGATCTTTTATCTGACCCAGCGTGACGGAGAAACCTTAAGGCGCGACGCACCTGATGGGCAACATTTGCATCACCTCCACCCGTTTCTTGATCGCAAAGACCTCCCCGAACCGTCCACGCGATTGGGATCATTATTGAGTGTCGCGATGATGCGCGAGGGCGACAAGCTAGCGTCTTACCAATTGATTGCCGAAACATTAGCCCAGTTGCCAAACTCCGGTTGGTCACTGGATATCGCAGGCGATGGCCCCGCCGCGGATCGCGTAAAAGCAATGATGGCTCCCTTTGGGGACAAGGTAACCTTTCACGGCGCATTAGACCAAAACGCCGTCGCAAAATTATATAGCCAAGCCGCCGTTTTATTTTGGCCCGGCGTAAACGAAGCCTTTGGCTTTACATATCTCGAAGCCCAAGCCGCAGGTGCGCCAGTGGTAACGCAAGATCGCCCCGGCGTGCGTGATGTGGTTCAAGGGACGCATCACCCACATCCCGACGCAGGCACTGGACCCATGGCAGAAGCGATAAAGACCCTCTTAACCGACAAAACATTACAAGATGCGCGCGCCAAAAAAGCGCAACAGTTTGTCCAAGACAACCACTCCATGTCCATGCAATCGGGCACGCTGCG
>JALZUL010000169.1 GCA_023301665.1 Ascidiaceihabitans sp. | reverse complement strand
TTGAACAACCACCCGGGGTGAAACGCCTGCAGCTGGAACGGCAACGGATCCTTGGCCCATTGCGACCGCGGAGGACGGAAGTAAATGTTGCGATAATCATCGTAGCTTAGTTTCTCAAGGAAGCTGTCCAAAGGCATCGGCACTGTGTCGGGAGCTGCTGCACGCGCCTGCATCCGCTTTTTGAGCCACTCAAACGAGAACGGCTCAGCCGCAGTATCGTCAAGCGCATGACCCTGCGTGGCAACGATCGTGCTTGCTAAAAGTGATCCCAAAAGACTTCTGCGGGTTAGCTTGCTCTGCAACATCGTAGAATTGGCTCCTTCATCCTCAAAGACACAACATTCTTGTTATCTTGGGGCGCAGATAGCCAGTTTTCGATCTCATTTGCACTACACGTTAACGCCAGAAGTTCGACACATTTAGGCGTAATACGCCGTATCGGGGCAAATCCGCCTATCGGCGCCCCGCGCAACAATCGTGCAATCCACCCTTACAGAAAGGGCTTCAACACAGCCTATCCATACCGCCGAACAGCAGCTTCGACCGCGCGGATAGATTGGCGGATATCCTCTGATGTCGTGCGATGGTTGACCAACGCGGCCCGCAAGCAGGCTTGGCCTTTGATCACCGTGGTAGAGAATACAGCATCGCCAGACAGCTGAAGCTCAGCCGCGATCTTGTTCACATCACCATGGGCCACGTAAAAACAGCAAACATTCGAAGAGACCGCAAAAGACAGCTCGAGAACATCAGAGGCGTCAACCAATTCCGCCATCAAAGCCGCCTGTTTGCAGTTGTCGGTAATAGATGCCGCAAAGGCTTCGGTGCCAATCGACTTTATCGCCGTCCAAACCTTGAGGGCGCGAAATCCGCGCGACAGCTCTAGGCCATAATCACAGAACCACAGATCACCTCCGCCCAACCCTTCTTCTTGTTGCTCAAGGTAGTTTGGGCGCGATGTGAACGTGTCAAAATGCAACGTACGGTCATAGATCATGCAGGCGCCGCAATCATACGGCACGGACATCCATTTGTGAAAGTCACAAGCAATCGAATTTGCCCGCTCCATCCCATCAACAAGCGCCGCCCAAGGGGCATCCGCCAGACGCGCCCAAAATCCAAACGCCGCGTCCACATGTAGCCAAATACCCTGCTCAGCGCAGAAATCCGCAATCGCATTTAGGTCGTCATAAGACCCCGTGTTCACCGACCCTGCTGTGCCAATCACCGCCAAAGGCACGCGCCCTATGGCTCTGTCTGCGTCAACAGCCCGCTTCAATGACGCAATATCCATCCGCATGTCATCATCGGTGTCGACAATATGGATGCTATCACTGCCGTGCCCCATCGCCTCAAGCGCCTTACCGATGCACGAATGCGTGCCAGCGCGCGCATAGACCGCAACACTTGGCAGGCCTTGAATGCCCGTTTTTCTCACGTCATGGCCAAATTGCTTGTTGCGCGCCGCACTCAATGCCAAGATCGTCGCTTGTGAGGTGCCTGTCGTCAGAATGGCCGACGCGCTTTCGGGCATGCCCGACACCCCAAGCAACCAATCCAGCGTGGCGCGCTCGACCTCGATCGCGCCGTGATCACGCCCACCACAATTGCTGTTCATGGTCGCCGCAACCATTTCTGCGCCCACACAAACCGGTAGACCCGCCCCATGCACCCAGCCGTAAAATCGCGGGTGTGTGTTGCCCGTCGCGTACGGCATGACATCTTCGGTCAGCTGAGCAAAGGTCTGTTGAGGGCCGCTGCCAACCGCCTCGTGATCAAGGGATAATCGATCCGCAAGGTCCTTGGGTTTTGGCTGCCATGGCAAATCCTTAGCGCTCTTCATGCGCGCGAGGCATTGATCCATCAACTTGTGCATTTCATCGCTGAAATCGTCCCAATCGTTCGGATCCAGATGGGTGCCTTCTGATGAAGTCATAGCGAAACCTTGTTTTATGGAGGACTTGCCAAAGTTCTAAAACATCGCGGAACAAGGGTACAGCCGCCTTCGATATTTTAGAGTGGGTGCTGGTGTTCGTTACCTAAGTTCCGCCCCCGCAGATGAGGGAAACATTTGGTGAGCCAAAGGCCAACCTCTCTTGGCCTTTGGCAGATTAAATCAAATAGCGTCAGTTACCAGCCGCTTCGCGCTCTGCTGCACGCTGTGCTTCGATCACGCGCCATTTGGCGACGTTCGCGTTGTGCTCGTCCAATGTCTCGGCAAATGCGTGCCCGCCAGTGCCATCGGCCACAAAGAAGATAAACGGCGTCTCTTCGGGGTTACCAGCGGCCAACAGGCTTGCGCGGCCCGGATTGGCGATAGGCGTTGGTGGCAACGCATCAATGACATAGGTGTTCCACGGTGTTTCTGCACGCAGCTCAGAACGGCGCAAACCGCGGCCCAAGATACCCTCGCCCTTGGTGATTCCATAGATCACCGTCGGGTCGGTTTGCAGCTTCATGCCACGGTTCAAACGGTTGACAAAAACGCTGGCCACTTGCCCCCGCTCACGCGCCACACCGGTTTCTTTCTCGATCAAAGAGGCAAGGATAAGCAGTTCTTCCGGGCTTTCGATTGGAACCGAAGCATCGCGCGCCTCCCATGCCTCATCGATCCAACGCTGTTGGGTGGCTTCCATACGGGCCAGAACGCCGGCACGGTCGTCGCCTTGTTGCACCTCGTAGCTGTCAGGGCCAAGGGCCCCCTCAGCCGGCACGTCAGCAACATCGCCTTCAAGCACATCCATGCTTTTCAGGCTCTCAACAACCTGCCAGCTTGTAACGCCCTCAGCCAAGGCCACGCGGAACCGTGTGTCGGCCTTTGCCTTGGTTTCGTTGTATTCATCTGGCGTGTCATCCACCGCAGGATTGAACTGAACCTGCTCAACATAGCGATTGGTTTCAGGATCAAGCTCACGCACCTGAACAGACATGCGGTTCACACCGATACGATACACCACTTCGGTGCCGCAGGTGCTTGCACCGCCACGGGTCACGATATCGACGATCTCTTCCATCGATGCGCCACTGTCCACCAGATAGCTGCCCGCTTTGAGCTGCGTTGACTTATCCGCATAATCCGCGCCGACGCGAAACATCATACCAGAGCGCAAAGCACCCTGTTCCTCAAGATCGCTACTGACACGTTTCATGTTTGATCCGCGATCCACCTGTAAGCAGATCGCTTGATCCAACGGGCCTTGCGCGGAATACTCCGACTTGCCCCAGACAATGATGCCCCCTGCCATAAACAGGGCAACCACCAAAAAAGTTACTGCGTTAGACGCAATATTTCGCCACATCAGTCGACTTTCCCAAAGATAACAGAAGCGTTCGTGCCGCCAAAGCCAAACGAGTTGGACAGCGCCACTTTAACGTTACGCTCAACCTTTGCGTTTGGTGCCAGATCAATTTTGCTTTCGACATCTGGGTTGTCCAGATTGATCGTCGGTGGGCAAACTTGGTCACGAATGGCGAGAATACTAAAGATACCCTCGATCGCGCCAGCAGCCCCCAAAAGGTGGCCGGTTGATGATTTGGTCGAAGACATCGT
>JALZUL010000168.1 GCA_023301665.1 Ascidiaceihabitans sp. | reverse complement strand
CATATCTCGGATATCGCGGACCTTGAGGCTTTGTATGGCACGCCGGGTAAAGCGTCGGTGATCAAGGTCACAGATTCCCTGATCCCCGCCTACCAGACATGGATCGAAAGGTCGCGGTTCTGCGTTTTGAGCACGGTTGGCGATGCAGGCACGGATGGATCGCCGCGTGGGGATGATGGTCCGGTCGTGCGCGTTGCCGATCCTAAGACATTGCTGATGCCCGACTGGCGCGGCAATAACCGCATGGACAGCCTACGCAACATTGTCAGCGACGGGCGTGTCAGTCTGATGTTCATGGTGCCGGGATCCAACAATGTGATCCGGGTAAACGGGACCGCGGTTGTGTCTGTGTCGGCTGAACTGTTGGGTCAATTTTCGGACAAAGGGCGTGCGCCGCGCTCTGTAATCGTGATCTCAATCCAAGAGGTTTACAGTCAATGTGCCCGGGCTTTGATCCGGTCCAAAACATGGACGTCGGGCGATGAAAGCGAAGGTCTTCCAACGGTTGGTGAGATGCTTGCAGACGTCGAGGCTGGCTTTGACGGCGCTGAATACGATGCCAACTGGGCCGGGCGCGCTGAAAAGACGATGTGGTAGCGGCTTAGTCGCTTTTGCCAAATGTTAGATTCGATGACGGACCGAGGCCGCGCCACAGGCTTAAGACAATCACGATAAGGCTAATCGCCAGCCACGCGCCGCCCCACATGACGGTCGCCCCGCCAAATTCCTCTGCGAGCATCCGCGCATCTGACCGCAGGTTTGAGCGTGCGATTGTATCGCTGAAGATGTCGTAAGGGACGTAGATCATGCTTGTCAGCCCGATGACACGCAGGATGAGGTCGTTCACATCACGCGGCAAAAAGCGCGCCGTCGCGAGCATGAGAATGCCAGTGGCGATGCAGAACATCGCGGCAAACCCTTCGCGGATGTAAAGCGCTGTCACCAAAAGCATCAAGCCGCCGAAGACGGCCATGATAATGCGGTCCGCGTGGGTTCTGGTGGCGCTGATCAAAAGGGCGAGGCCAAGCAGCAGGGACCCTAGATACCCCGCTGTGAGGATAAGAAAGCGATTGCCGCCGCGCGACCAAACCGCCCCGCCTTGATCCGCTGAGATGGTTAAGCTGATGACGTCCCCGCCGGTCAGAACGGTTGTTCCGGCGTGCGACAGTTCGTGCAGGAAAACGATGAGAATCTTCAGCGGAAGGATCAACGGTGTCGGCCAGAGCGCAAAAACCAAGGCGATCAGTGCGATCAATTGCCAATGTCCGCGCAAAGCCTGCATGTCGCTATGCAGCCAGACCTATGGCCCCAAGGTTGAGGTACTTTTGACGCCGCGCATTGCGAACGTCTGCCCCTGACAGTTCTGACAGTTCGTCAACCATTGCGATAAGCGTCTGCTGAACCGATTCAATTGCCGCTGTTGGGCTGCGGTGCGCGCCGCCCTTTGGCTCTGTGATAACCATATCGCAGACACCAATTTCTTTGAGGTTCTGGGCCGTCAGGCGCAAAGCCTCTGCGGCCTCATTGGCTTTGGCGGCGTCTTTCCAAAGGATGGATGCGCACCCCTCGGGGCTGATCACGGAATAGATGGAATGTTCAAGCATCGCGACACGGTTCGCCGTTGCAAATGCCACAACGCCGCCAGACCCGCCTTCGCCGATCACCACCGAAATCAGGGGCACGGACAACGCCAGACACTTTTCTGTGGATCTCGCGATGGCTTCGGACTGACCGCGTTCTTCGGCCCCTTTGCCGGGGTAGGCGCCCGGTGTGTCAACAAGTGTGATGACAGGCAGTCCGAAACGGTCGGCCATATCCATCAGGCGAATGGCTTTGCGATATCCTTCGGGGCGGGCCATGCCGAAATTGCGCGCGATCCGGGATTTGGTGTCGTTGCCTTTTTCGTGGCCGATCACCATCACGGGACGCCCATCAAGCCGCGCGATGCCACCCATCACGGCGTGATCGTCTGCAAAGTTGCGGTCACCAGCCAGTGGTGTGTATTCGGTGAAAATGGCGTCTATGTAATCCATGCAGTGGGGGCGTTCGGGATGACGCGCGACTTGGCATTTTTGCCAAGGGGTCAAGTTTGCATAGAGCTTTTCAAGCAGATCGGCTGCTTTTTGGTCAAGCTGGTCAGCTTCTTTTCCGACCTCAGCTTCGGGGGTTTCATTGGCCATGGCGCGCAGCTCATTCGCTTTGCCTTCGATTTCTGCCAGTGGTTTTTCGAATTCAAGATATTGAGTCATGACGCGCCTTTGTTCTTTGGCACGATATAGTCATTGGTGGGGTTGTTTTGCAATGGTTTGGTCTTTGAGGTTCGGCGGGAGACGTGCGGCTGCGCCGACACCCCTCCCGCCGACCCATTAGCCTGCGATTAGTTCGGACTGTGCCACAATGACTTCGGCCTGTTTGATGGAGGCGATGTCCACCAAACGGCCTTTGTAGACGGTGGCCCCTTCGCCGCGGGCTTTAGCGTCTGCCATGGCGGCCAGAATTTCACGGGCCTCTGCTACGGCCTCAACGGACGGTGTGAACACCTCGTTGGCGAGCGCGATTTGTTTGGGGTGGATCGCCCATTTGCCAACCATCCCCAGCGTTGCTGATCGTCTGGCTTGTGCCCGGAAACCTGCGTCATCGGAGAAATCGCCAAAGGGTCCGTCAACGGGCAGGATGCCATGTGTTCGGCACGCCGCCACGATAGCGGTTTGCGCCCAGTGCCATGGGTCTGAGAAATGCCGAGTGTCGCCGTGCTGCATGTAGTAGTTTTCTTGCGTTCCACCGATGCCAGTTGTTTGCATCCCCATGGAGGCTGCAAAGTCCGCTGCCCCAAGTGACATGGCTTGTAGGCGTGGCGATGACCCGGCGATTTCCAAGACGTTGGCGATGCCTGCGGCGGATTCGATGATCACTTCGAGGGACACAGGCTTAGCCCGTCCCTTTGCGGTTTCAATCGCTGTGATCAATGCATCAACCGCGTAGACATCTGCCGCGCTGCCGACTTTTGGGATCATGATCTGATCGATCCGGTCGCCTGCTTGTTCGAGCAGGTCCACCACGTCGCGGTACCAATAGGGCGTGTCGAGGGAGTTGATCCGCACGGACAGGTATTTCGTGTTCCAGTCGATTGTGTTGATCGCCGCGATGATATTGGCGCGCGCGCTATCCTTGTCTGACGGTGAGACCGAGTCCTCGAGGTCGAGGTTGATCACATCTGCATCAGACGCCGCCATTTTCGGGAAAAGTTTGGTGTTTGAGCCCGGCCCGAAGAGTTGGCAGCGGTTTGGACGGGCAGGGGCGGCAGGTTGCAGGCGGAATGACATACATCGTCCTTTGCGTAGTAAAATTACGTAAAACTTACCCCAAGGGGTAGATTATTGCGTGATCACTAGCAAGGATCATTTCGCAAGTGCAGCATTTGGTGTGGGGAGGTGCGATTTTTCTTGAAAAATCGGTCAAATTTTCACGAAAATTAGGGCCTCCGGCGGAGGTACTTTTGACCAAAAGAAACGGGACGTCACCACTATGGCGCGCCCCGTTCGGTTTTAGATACCGGCCTCAACAATTGCTTTCGCAAGGACAGGAACCGTTTTTTCATTCAGTCCGGCGATATTCATCCGGCTGTCACCGACCATATAAATCCCATGTTCGGCCCGCAGTTTTTCGACCATCTCAGGTGTTGTGCCAAGGCGTGAGAACATGCCCCGGTGATCCGCTAAGAAATTGAAGCGGTCAGAGTTCGTCAGGCGTTTCAATTCGTCCGCGAGTTGTTGGCGCAAGGCAAGCATACCATTGCGGGTCTCTTCCAACTCTGCTTCCCAATCTGCCCGTAAGTCGGGGTCTGTTAGGATGGTTGTCACGACGCGTGCCCCATGGTCGGGCGGGAACGAATAGTTCTGACGGTTCAGGAACGCGAGCGTCTGTTGTGTAAGCGGCTGCCCATCTGCTGTTGCTGAGATCGCCATCAAGATGCCGGTACGTTCGCGGTAGACGCCGAAATTCTTTGAACACGACGCTGCGATCAGCACTTCGTCAAACGAAGATGCAATTGCCCGGGTTGCGGCCGCATCATCGTCAAGACCGTCTCCGAAACCTTGGTAGGCGATATCGACAAGTGGAATAGCGCCGCGCGACTTTAGCAGGGCAATGACGTCGCCCATCTGCCCTGCTGTCAGGTTCGCCCCTGTTGGGTTGTGGCAGCATCCGTGAACCAACACGATGTCACCGGCTGGCACCCCGCCGAGGTCTTCCATGAGCCCTGCGAAATCAACGTCGCGGGTGGCGCTGTCAAAGTAGCGGTACTCTGCCATTTTCATACCGAGGTATTTGATAATCGACGGGTGGTTTGGCCACGTCGGATTGGACAGCCAGACCGTTGCATCGGGTGCGGCCATTTTGATCAATTCGAGCGCTTGGCGGATAGCCCCTGTTCCACCGGGTGTTGCCACCGCTGCGATCCGATCGCGTGCCACAGTGTCACCCAACACCAGATCGATCATCGCGTTGCTAAAGGCTGGATCACCCGCAAGACCAGTGTAGGCCTTTGAGTCTTGGTCCGCCAAAATGCGACGTTCGGCTTCTTTCACGGCACGCATCACAGGCGTATTGCCAGAGGCGTCTTTGTAGACGCCAACCCCAAGATCGACCTTGTTGTCGCGTGGGTCTGCTTTGTATGCCGCCATGAGGGCGAGAATTTTGTCTGCCGGTTGGGCAATTAATTTTTCAAACATCGTTTTATCCGGTTTCTATCGGGAGATCGGCGTACATGCCCCATTCAGACCACGAGCCGTCGTATAATGAATGATCGGTCTTTCCGATCCGTTCGAGTGCCAGCGCCAAGATCGCCGCTGTCACACCTGAGCCACACGTCGTGATGACGGGTTTTGTCAGGTCAGCCCCGGCCGTTTGAAAGACGGCACGAATGCCGTCAGGATCTTTCATCGTGCCGTTTGTATATAACAGCGTGGTGTATGGGACGTTCGTTGAACCGGGGATATGCCCCTTGCGCATGCCGGGCCGTGGCTCGTCTGCTTCGCCGCGAAAACGGTCTGCGCCGCGCGCATCAATGATCGTATGATCACCTAATTTGGCCGCCCGTGCGACCTCTGTCACGTCGCGCACAAGATGCTTTTTTTGTGCGACGGTCATGTGACGGTCGCGGATTGTAGGTTTGTCTTTTGTAATTGGGTGACCGTCGGCCAACCATTTGGGCAGGCCCCCATCTAGGACAGCGATGTTTTTTTGCCCCATCATGCGGAACAACCACCACACGCGCGCAGCCGAAAAAAGCCCCAACGCATCGTAGACCACGACTTGGTGGCCGTCGCCGACGCCCATGGCTCGCATGCGGGACATGAATTTTTCAACAGGGGGCACCATGTGCGGCAGTTCTGACCGCAAATCCGCGATTTCGTCGATATCGAAGAAACGCGCGCCGGGAATATGCCCTGCTGCGTATTCAGCTTTCGCATCGCGTTCCATGGCGGGCAGGAACCACGTCGCATCGAATATGCGCAGATCTGCATCCTTGAGATGCGCCGCGAGCCAGTCCGTGCTGACCAGTGTTTGTGGATCGTCAGTCATACTGTAGTCCCCAAAATGCGCCACACGTTGCGCCGGAAAGATCGAGGGTGTGACTAACGCGGCGGACCCATGCTGACAAGCAAACATTGGCCCAAATGCAAAAAGGGCGCCCGCTTGGGACGCCCTTTTCAAATCAATGACGCCGACTTTAGCCTGCCATCTTATTTTTAACCATGCCAACAACGGCAGTTAGGATCGCGCCACCAGCGCCACCACCAACAACAGAGCCAAGAATGCCGCCCATGTCCATGCCGGGCGCTGCTGCTTCGCCAGCAACTGCGGCCGCACCACCGGATAGCATGCCAAGAATTTGACCGCCGCCTGCGCCGCCGATCAGGCCGACAACCGTGTTGAGCATTGTGCCCATTGATGAGCCTTTGAGGCCGGCGCCTGCTGCGTTGCCGCCAACTGCACCTGCGATAAGTTGTGTAATGAGTGTTTCCATAGTCCCCGGTCCTTTATTGTCAGGCGTATTGCCCAATTTATGAGCGAAACGTTAACAGCTTTCGAGGATGGAGCAAGCTGGGAGATTTAAGGACTTATTCCCCGTGGCGCAGCAAACGTTGTTGCTGACGACCCCAATCGCGCTTTGCCTCGGTGGCGCGCTTGTCGTGGTTCTTTTTACCTTTGGCCGTCGCGATCTTGAGCTTCACCATGCCTTTGTCGTTGAAATACATCACTAAAGGCACAAGGGTCATGCCCTCACGTTGGGTCGCGATGGCCATTTTGGTCAGCTCGCGTTGGCGCACAAGAAGTTTGCGTTTTGCGCGTGGCTCGTGCGGGAACATGGCGGCTTCGTACGGCGCGATATAGGCGTTTGTCAGCCACAGTTCACCATCATCAACAGACGCGTAGCTTTCTGCGATATTCGACTGGCCAATCCGAAGTGACTTTACTTCGGAGCCCTGCAGAATGATCCCAACTTCGAGATCTTCATCAATGGCATAGTCGTACCGGGCCCGCCGATTTTCGGCGATGACCTTATAGTTCGTCTTTTCTTTGGGTTTCTTTTTGTTTGCCATGGTCGGACTGAGATAGGCGATAGGGCGTTGCTGCACAAGGCCGGACAGGGCAGAGTTGAGGTGTACCCTTCATGAGAGAATTCCCGCCATGACAGTTCCCGTTCTGACCAATGCCCGTGCTCGCCGTCTGTTTCTTGGTAAACACGGGCTGAGCCATGCGCCAACTGGGGCAGGCAAAGGGGATGATCTGCAAAGTGTTGTGGACGATCTAGGGTTTGTTCAACTGGATTCGGTGAACACTTTTGCCCGCGCTCATGATTTGATTATGTGGTCCCGCCGTCAGCATTATCGCCCGGCACACCTGTCTAACCTGTTGACCAAAGACAGGGGCGTGTTTGAACACTGGACGCATGATGCTTCGGCC
>JALZUL010000167.1 GCA_023301665.1 Ascidiaceihabitans sp. | reverse complement strand
ACCTCGTTGCGAAGGTGTTGCGATTCATCAATTATGATCACAGGCCGTTGTTTGCCCTCCAATAAAACCCGACTGACTTCACCCTGTATTGCCCGGAAGGCACTGGCACGATTACGCTCAGTGGGCAAACCCATTTCCCAGGATATTATTTTGTACATGTCCATCACATTGCCGGTCGTCAACGGCACATAGATGACGCGATACAATCCGGTGTGCAACGAGTCGCACAAACGTCGACACAGCGTTGTTTTACCGCTGCCAGGCTCACCCGTAAGAAGACCGATTCCGCGAAGCTCCAACAGATGATTGAGTCGGACTTCAGCTTCGGCTTGCGCCTTGGCCCCAAACAGCATAGCAGCCTCAAGCGTGTTGTCGAAGGGGAAGTGTGTCATGGCAAAGTGTTTTAAATACATGATCCGTTGCCTCCCTGATCGCCGCCGGTGTTGCTGTTGTTTTTCTTGTTCAATGAGCTCATCGACAATCCTGACGGCACATCAGGACGTTTGTCGGCATTAATGGCACCACCGTGTCGCGCCCGTTTGACAGAGCAGTTAGCATAGAGATCAACCTGCCGAGCTTTCTCGATCAAGCGTCCTTTGTGGACAACCTGGATAGGGGCGTCGGGTCGCGATGGGTCGTAGCGAAGGGTAACCTTCTCACCGATGAGCAAGGCATCGACTTCAAACAAACGCCCGCGTAATGAGACGATGCGATCGTTCTGCACCTTGCGTTGCTCTTCAAAAAGAAACAGATCATCCAGATCCATGTCATTGTCTGGGTAGCGAACACCATCAGCAACGCGCGCCCAACGCTCCAAGGGTGTATCGCCGTCAATGCCTCGGTGTGGGCTATGGTGATACTCACCTTCAACCCAGGCTGCAAGCCGACGGTTCAATGCGCCAAGACTTGATAGATCCTCGTTATCTAAACGTGTGAGTAATTGTGCGCGCACGGTACGAAAGAAGCGTTCTATTTTCCCCTTCGACTGAGGCTGGAATGGTTTTGCATGTATTAAGGCAATACCGAGCTTGGCACAAACAATCGAGAAGTGATGCGAGCGATAATTTGCACCGTTATCAACAAAAAGCCTTTGTGGCAAGCCTCTTTTGAGCAAAGCCACCTTGAATATGGGAAGAAACTCACGGGTATTCTCTGCGAAGGCGAACTGTGCATGAGGTATCGCACGCGTTGCATCATCAATGAACGCAATCAGATAGGTCTTCTTCTTGCGACGCCCATCGGGACCTGGCGCAGAGGGGCCATGCATGACATCTGACATC
Source organism: Ascidiaceihabitans sp. (assembly GCA_023301665.1). GTDB lineage: Bacteria > Pseudomonadota > Alphaproteobacteria > Rhodobacterales > Rhodobacteraceae > Ascidiaceihabitans. Next base: position 1,449 of record JALZUL010000167.1, on the reverse strand, counting down.
CAAAGCTGCCCGGCTTCTCTGTAGGCAAAGCGACGTCGATCCTCCTTAGCGCCACCATCAGCCATGCTACGTCTACTCATGACACCGTGACTTTTGAATAAGCGATGTACGGTTGATATGGGCACATGCTGATCCTTGTTGATGATGCCTTGGCTGCGTAGTTGTTCGATAATTAATCTGATCGATAAGTCGGGAGCTGCCTCCTTGGTTTGTATTAATTGTTCGGCAAGCTCCGGTGCAAGCGCTCTAGGGTGACCTGTGTCACCGCGCTTGCGTGGCTTCAACGCATCGAAGCCGCCATCGCGATACAGCTTTAACCACTCGCGCAGTGTGCTGTGTGCCACACGGGTTCTCAGTGATCCGGGAATCTGATGCTGCTCATGACTAATACGCAGCATCTCTTGTTGGCGTTGCTGAGGTGTCAGATCAGTGGGCAATACCCGGGCGATCAGACCATGTCTGAACAGCGCGATTCTTTCGATAAGTTCTTTAGGTGTCGTGTTCACGATGCTTTCTCCTGTAATGAGCGATCGGTGATCGGCTCATTGACAGGGTCAAGCACTGCACAAGGTGGGTCACGACCCGTTTGATGTTGGAACCCACTTGTTCGATGAGTCGGATTATTGTGTGACGGATTAAAGCCCAGTGGAGTGGGTAGTTGTCGCAGGTGGCGGACCATTAAATGGCGAAGTGTTGCGAGCACGCCTGCTTCACCACAGAGTGTTGAAAAGCCTGCAATCGTTGGTGGCAAGTGAGCCATCGTGTCAGGCAGCAAGCCACGACAGAGGGTTAACGCCTTGTGTACTGCCTTGCACACGCGAGACAGATAGCGCAGTGCCCCGGGCAGCTCGATCTCCAGGCGTCGCCCCATGGCCACTGATGCCAGTGAGGCTCCCAGTTGGGTTGCCAGCACGTGCGCTTCAATATCAGCCAGCGTGCCGGAGAAATGTGAGGCCAGCGCATCAGGCAACGCACTGACCGTGCGCCGTTGGGTAGGACAATACCAGCGAGCGATCAACGTACCTCGTGGACGCACGCGAGGATAGGTGCCGTGTCGGCAGAAGCCACATCCGCCTTTGGGATGCCAAGGGCAACACGAAAGGGTTGCACGCAGCCACTGCTTCTCGGTAACGTAGAGCTCGCCAGTGCTTCGCGTCGTCAAACGCACTTGCACAGCACTGGACACGGCCCGCACGGGTGTCACCGTGGCGGGCCACCTTCTCCTTCAGTTAATGACTTGATCCAAGTGTGCCAAATCTGAGCAGGTGCTGGCTACGCATTGCACGTGTATTTATTGACGTATTTTGCTATCTGCTGTTTACCGATTTAAACCGATTAATCGAGCAATGTAGAACGCTTTGTTGTGGCAAAAAATCTGCGCGGATTACGGTTTAATGTGCGATACAACAGTCACGGGCCTGTTTTTATGAGGAGGCACAGGTACAACAA
>JALZUL010000166.1 GCA_023301665.1 Ascidiaceihabitans sp. | reverse complement strand
CATAACCCCGGCGGGCGCGTTTGGTCACAAGCAGAGCTTCAACAACTCGCGGATTTCGCCAAACGTCATGATCTGATCTTGGTCTCTGATGAAATCCACCACGATCTTGTTATGCCCGGCAACACACATACGCCAATGAGCCACATTGAGGGCATCACTGACCGTTTGGTCATGATGACTGCCACCACAAAAACCTTCAACATCGCCGGATCACACTCTGGTAACGTGATCATCGAAGATCCCGACCTGCGCGCGAAATTTGCGCGCCGCATGTCTGCACTGGGCCTTTCTGCAAATTCCTTTGGCCTGTTTATGGCGACCGCAGCCTACACCCCTGAAGGGGCGGAATGGGTCGACGGATTGGTCGAATACCTAGATGGAAACCGCAAACTGTTCGACGCAGGCGTAAACGCCATTCCGGGCCTTTCATCGATGAACCTTGAATCGACATATCTGTCATGGGTTGATTTTGACGGCACAGGAATGAGCCGCGAAGAATTCACCAATCGCGTTCAACAAGACGCGAAAATTGCGGTGAACCATGGCCCGACCTTCGGCAAAGGCGGCGACAATTTCTTGCGCTTTAATATCGCGACGCCACGCGCCCGTGTTCAAGACGCGGTAGAACGCCTGTCAAAGGCTTTTAGCGACCTTCAGTAATCCCACTCACAATCTACCAGATCAAAGGTGCGCATTTTGCGCGCCTTTTCGTTAGTGAAGGTGTTCAATCAAGGCCACTGGGGCGTCTGCTGACTGAGCGAAATCCAATGGTGGCTGATGAGACACCACAGTCAGCCGCTTGAACTCAAAAACCATATCACCCCCATCGCGTTCGCTTGCGACAATAAGACATTGAAACAGATGATTGGCCCCGTCGTACAAATCCACCAACCCACGTAAATTAGGTGCTTTGGCAGCATCAATGGCAAAACCCGTTTTCCACATCCGCAAAACAGGAGAGGTCACGCCATCCGCAGATAGGCGCAAACGCGATGCCTTTTTAAGGCGCGCCAGACGCGCGCTGTCCAATCCAGCCTGTACTTCTTTAGGAACATACGTTGTCATAGATGAACTCCTCCCGTTCAGTATGAAGCAACTGTTACATCTCCAACATTAACCATTTATGACGATCACACCAAATGAGCTCTTTGTGTTCTGTGCATTCACGCAGGGAAGATGCGCGATCAAACCACTGGCTTTATGTCCCGCGCAAACCTAATTTTACCCGAACCTAAAAAGGAGCGTTAAAATGGGATTATTGGTCGACGGCATTTGGCACGACACGTGGTATGATACCAAATCAACAGGTGGAAAATTTGAACGCTCCAACGCTAAATTCCGCAATTGGATCACTGCGGACGGATCAGCTGGCCCCTCTGGCCGCGATGGCTTCAAAGCAGAAACAGGCCGCTACCACCTATACGTCGGCGACGCCTGCCCGTGGGCCCACCGCACCCTGATCTTTCGTCAAATCAAGGGCCTCACAGATCACATAACGACATCGACCGTACACCCCGACATGCTTTCAGATGGTTGGACCTTTGAAAAAGACAAGCGCGGTGCAACGGGCGATACCCTGTACAATCTGCCCTTTGCCCGCGACATCTACACCAAAGCAGATCCTGAATTTTCCGGGCGCGTGACTGTTCCTATTCTTTGGGACAAACAGCGAGAAACCATTGTCAGCAACGAAAGCTCCGAGATCATCCGGATGCTTAACAGCGCCTTTAACAACATCACAGGCGACACCCAAGATTTCTGGCCCGGAGATCTGCGCGCTGAAATGGAACCGGTCAATCAACGCATCTATGACACGTTTAACAACGGTGTCTATCGCTGCGGTTTTGCAACCAAGCAAGAGGCATACGACGAAGCGATCCACCCGCTTTTTGAGACGATGGAGTGGCTAGAAACGCGCCTAAGCACAAACCGTTACCTTATGGGCGACACCCTCACCGAAGCCGATTGGCGGCTTTTCACAACATTGGTGCGCTTTGATGCCGTCTATCACCTGCACTTCAAATGTAACAAGAAACGGGTCATCGATTTCCCAAATCTATGGGCCTACACCCGTGAACTCTATCAATGGGAAGGCGTCGCTGAGACGGTAAACATGCATCACATCGTGCGCCACTACCACTACAGCCACGAAAGCATAAACCCGCACCGCGTCATACCGATCAATCCAGAAATCGACTTTATGATGCCTCACGGTCGGGGCTAAGACTGCGCGCTGCAGAGCTTACAGCATAATGTTCAACCATCGCCGCCAGATCCTCTGGCGGCGTATTGCTTTGTAAAAACGCACAGGCATTTTGCGCATGGGCAAAGATAGACCCATCGGAAAAGAACGTCGTATCGGTCACAAAGATTATTTGAGTTTCGGGGCGTCTAAAGCTGGCGAAATCCGAAATCGTCAATGCGCTACCCTGCTCCAATACGAGATCCAAGATGATGATGTCCGGCGCGTGCTCGATCAAGTGAGCGATAGCTTGGGTTTGCCCGTTGGCCAACGCGACCGCCATGCCAACACGTTCTAAATGGCGCGCCCAGAGTTGCCCCAGTTCTGGTTGGCTTTCGACGATAAGAACGTCCATCTTTCCCCCGCGCCCTCAAAGGCAGTGACCTATAGATAAAGATTAACAATTGTTGCTCAAAGTCCTAACAAGCGGTTAACAAAACCTGTAATTTGTTAACAATCACGTCAACTCTTGAAAGTCAGACCGTATTCAATTCTTTTGACGTAGGATCAGGCAAAATCCCGCCGAGATGTAGCTGGTAGAGAACATACAATGCATATTCAGAAAAAAGATCACGGTGGCGGGGTAGATGCTGCCGCACAAACCTATGGTGGGACACGCGCCGACTGGATCGATCTTTCCACGGGTATTAATCCGCACCCCTACGCCGCAAGCCCCATCGCGCCTGATGCGTGGACAGCGCTCCCCGATCAAGGGGCCGCCGAGGCCCTGATCAAAGCCGCACGCCGTTTTTGGAACGTGCCTGACGGCGCTGAAATACTCGCAGCACCTGGCGCGTCCAGTTTGATCGCCAATATGCCGCGTCTCGCCCAACAGGGTAGCGTGTCTATCAAAGGCCCTACATACAACGAACATGCCGCTGCCTTTGATCTTGCAGGTTGGGAAACCCAAGGCACAGCGACCGCTCAGGTCGTCGTGCATCCCAACAACCCCGATGGCCGCCTTTGGCAGATCGACGAGATAACCGCACCCTTGCGGATCATCGACGAGAGCTTTTGCGATGTTGCACCCGAGCAATCCCACATCCAACACGCAAATGAACCCGGCACCATAGTCCTCAAAAGCTTCGGAAAATTCTGGGGCCTCGCAGGCCTCCGCCTAGGGTTTGCAATCGGCGACCCTGCCTTGATCAATCAATTGAAAACGATGCTGGGCCCGTGGCCCGTGTCTGGGCCAGCGCTGGCAATCGGCGCTCAGGCATTAAACGACACCGAATGGGCCATGCAAACCCGAACACGGCTGTCAGCAGACGCGCAAAAACTAGACGCACTTATGTTGAGTAAAGGCGCAGAAATCGTCGGCGGCACCACCCTGTTTCGTCTCTACGAGGTCGATGACGCCGCAGCTTGGCAAGACACCCTTGCTCAAAGCAAAATCTGGTCGCGTATCTTTCCCTATAGCAAACGCTGGCTGCGCCTTGGCCTTCCACACACGATGGACTGGTCGCGCTTGAAAGACGCCTTATGAACACCGCCGCGCTTCTTGTCTGTGCCTTGCTGCTCGACGCAATGCTAGGCGAACCAAAATGGTTGTGGAATCGCATCCCCCATCCCGCTGTCTTGATGGGAAACCTAATCAAATGGTGCGATATCCGTTTTAACGTGGGACCCCATGCAAAGCGCAACGGCAGTGTCACCTTGATCGCGCTCGTACTCGCCGCAGCCTGCTTGGGCTATGCCCTCAGCATGTTGGGTGACATCATCACAATCATCCTCACCGCCATGCTCCTCGCCCAAAAATCACTTGTGACCCACGTCCAAGCGGTCGCCATAGGGCTGCGCATGTCCTTAAACGAGGGGCGTCATCAGGTTTCAATGATCGTCGGGCGAGATACCAAAGACATGGATGAAACCGCCGTGGCGCGCGGTGCCATCGAAAGCGGTGCAGAGAACCTAAGCGACGGTGTCATCGCTCCTGCCTTTTGGTTCCTCATCGGCGGTCTGCCCGCACTGATGGTCTATAAAATCGTGAACACCGCTGACAGCATGATCGGGTACCGCACCGAACGTCATGCAGATTTTGGCTGGGCCTCGGCCCGCTTTGACGATCTGCTAAATCTGCTGCCCGCGCGGATCACCGCAGCCTTAATCGCGATCCCCGCTGGCGTGCAACGCAACTGGCGTGACATCATATCGGACGCAAAGAAACACAGATCCCCAAATGCGGGTTGGCCCGAAGCCGCAATGGCACGCGCGATCGACACCGCCCTATCCGGCCCACGCGCCTATGAGGGCGAAATGCATGACTTCCCTCTGGTCCATCCCGACGGAAATCACACAGCTGGACCAATAGATATCGACGCGGCCTGCAATATGCTTTGGAAAGCATGGGGCTTTGCGCTATGTCTCGCCGCAATCATCGCCCTAGCCATAGCCATTTTATAACGGATGAATTCATGCGAATTATTGCTTTAGCCACAGCCCTCTTGTTACCCATCGCAGCCCACGCCCAATGCGGCGGCTCCTTCACCGCTTTCAAAAACGGATTGGCAACTGAGGCAACAAGCCC
>JALZUL010000165.1 GCA_023301665.1 Ascidiaceihabitans sp. | reverse complement strand
TGGTGTGTCCCTCCAAAGGATCAGTAATTTTAAGTTTCGACCTTGTCGGCGTTAGCGGCTCAATCTCTCATTTGAACCTGTCCGACTTAGCTTTTGGTATCTTGCTTCCGGAATGCGGCATCAACATGACAACAAATGGGCATTTGTTTTTCGTCGCTGTTTCACTGCTATCCGGTGTCGTTGTAAAAGTGGGTTACGATCGTTGATCGTCCGTAACCCTTTCTCGAAAGGCTTAATTTAAGCCTTTAAGATCAGAGCCTAAACTTAAAGGTTAGGATCTTCCGCGATCAGGTATGTAGATGTGCTTGCTGTCAAAGCTGTGGAACCAGTTTCGATAGAAGTGTATGCAGCTGCGCCAAGAGCAACAACAGCGGCTGTCAAAACAACCCAGTCTACAGTTACGGCGCCGTTTTCGTCTTTACGGAAGTTTTTGATAAATTTCATCATGGTGTGTCCCTCCAAAGGATCAGTAATTTTAAGTTTCGACCTTGTCGGCGTTAGCGGCTCAATCTCTCATTTGAACCTGTCCGACTTGGTATGAACATGTTTTGCACTTGGAATGGGGCATCAATTTGACGAGAAATGGAGCTTTTGTATTTTCTTTTCTTTTTGTTAATGATTTTATATAACCGACAGATTCTAAACGAAAAATATTAGGAATTGAGCTGCTAATTTGTTTTTGACCTTTGTCAAAGTGCCCAATTGTGACGATTTGGCCATGATTGGAGCCACAATTGCACTCGATTCACTAGCTGGAACGCTGAATTTCTGCGATAGTTAATAAATAAAGCTTAAAAAAACCGATCAATCGGGCAGTAAAATGAGAAAACTTATATGTATCTCCCTATTCGTAGGGTTGGTTTGTGGCGCGCCGTTTGCTTTTGCAGAGGGACCAAAGCCGTTTCCCGAATTTTCAGCCAAACGTGTAAAGCCGCCCAAAGCATCTGTTGGCAAACGTATTAAGATACAAATTGATCCAGCTGTTGTAGCAGCGGTTCCCGTTGCAAAACCATCTACGCCAAAAGGTGACGGGAGCGTCGCAGCTCCTAGAAAAGGAAGTTACGATTGGTTCTGGGATAAGGTTTCCCCTGCCGCTGCCCAATCTGGGCCTGGCCGGCTGGAAGTTGCCATGCAAACCCTCGCGGCTGCGACCAACAAGGTCGCAAGCCCACGATTGCAACACATGCAAGGCATCGCAAAAGCTCAGGGTATCGAAATTCTAAAGGCTACCATTGGTACACAGGTTTCGCCCGCACTCGTTCTGGCCGTGATGACTGTTGAATCCGCAGGCGACCCGAACGCGCTGAGCAGCGCAGGTGCGCAAGGTTTAATGCAGTTGATGCCTGCGACCGCTGAACGATTTGGAGTACAAGACAGAACCGTACCTGCACAAAATATTGCTGGTGGGGTTAAATACCTAAATTGGCTCATGGGCGAGTTCGAGAATGATCCGATTTTGGTCCTTGCCGGTTATAATTCAGGGGAGGGATCCGTGCGTAAACATAAAGGTGTGCCACCCTTTGTCGAAACACGTGATTACGTCCCAAAGGTTCTTGCCGCGTTTCAGGTCGCACGTGGCCTATGTTTGACACCACCAGAGTTGATTTCTGATGGCTGCGTTTTTGCTGCGTTAAATTAAGACCTAGAAATGTAATTAAATTGAGACCTAGAACTGTAAAAGGCCGCGACAACAATGGCGCGGCCTTCTTTTTGTTTGATCTTGTGAAAGTTTAAACGATTTTCGCCTCTGTGGCTGCACGCAGCTCTTCCTCGGTCACGCCGTCAGCGGTCTCAACAATCTTCAAGCCACCCTCAACAACATCCAGAACACCGAGGTTGGTGATGATCCGGTCGACAACAGCTTTACCGGTCAATGGCAGGGTGCATTCAGATAGAACCTTACTCGCGCCGTGCTTGTTGGTGTGATCCATAACCACAACAACACGTCCAACGCCTGCGACCAAATCCATCGCACCGCCCATACCTTTGACAAGCTTGCCCGGAATCATCCAGTTGGCCAAATCGCCGTTTTCGGCAACCTCCATCGCGCCAAGGATCGCCATTGCAATCTTGCCGCCACGGATCATGCCAAAGGACTGGGCGGAATCGAAGTATGCGGTTTGGGGGAGTTCGGTGATGGTTTGTTTTCCTGCATTGATCAGGTCAGCATCTTCTTCGCCAGAAATAGGGAAGGGGCCCATGCCCAACATTCCGTTTTCGGATTGTAGTGTGACCTCGATCCCCTCAGGAATATAGTTAGAAACCAGCGTCGGGATACCAATGCCAAGGTTCACATACCAGCCGTCTTGCAGTTCTTGCGCAGCGCGTGCTGCCATTTGATTGCGATCCCACATGATTAAGCCTCCCGTACTGTGCGTTGTTCGATGCGTTTTTCGTGATCACCTTGGATGATGCGATGCACGTAAATACCGGGCAAGTGAATGTTGTCAGGATCAAGCGAACCCGTTTCAACAATTTCCTCGACTTCTACGATACAAATTTTACCACACATCGCGGCGGGGGGATTGAAGTTGCGCGCAGTCTTGCGGAACACAAGGTTGCCTGTCGCGTCAGCTTTCCATGCTTTGACAATAGCAAGATCGGCAAAGATGCCTTCTTCCATGATAAATGTCTCACCATTGAAGTCTTTGTGCTCTTTGCCCTCGGCAATGACTGTGCCAACGCCGGTCTTTGTATAAAAGCCAGGAATGCCACAACCGCCAGCGCGCATGCGCTCGGCCAACGTGCCTTGTGGATTAAACTCTAGTTCAAGTTCACCACTTAGATATTGGCGCATGAATTCCGCGTTCTCACCAACGTAAGACGAGATCATCTTTTTCACTTGCTTGGTCTGCAACAAAATGCCGATACCAAAGTCGTCGACACCTGCGTTGTTTGAAGCAAAGGTCAAATCCTTGGTGCCTGCTTCTTTGATTGCACCTAATAACAATTCGGGGATGCCACACAGGCCAAAACCGCCTGCTGCGATGAACATACCATCAAACAGCACGCCCTCTAAGGCTTCTGCTGCCGATCCATAGACTTTTTTCATAAAACGCCCTCCCTAAGCACATTCAAAATGTCAGTTGAACATTTTGTGGCGCTGCAGCGCAGCAATGTCAATGATCAGAGTAAAATGGGGGGAGGGATAGTTTGTGGAGCAGAGTATGCCCGCTCCACAATAGATTTGTGTAAAGACTATTCGTCTTCAGATTTTGCCGCTGCAGCTTTTTTTGCAGGTGCTTTTTTGGCTGCGGGCTTTTTAGCCGCGGCCTTCTTCTTTGGAGCAGCCTTTTTCTTTGCTGCGGGCTTCTTTTTGGTTGCCGCTTTACGCTTGGCTGGGGATTTGGCCAATTTTTCTTCGATCAAGATAACCGCTTGATCGACTGACAAATCCTCGGGCTCGATTTCTGACGGGATGGTCGCATTGACCTTTTCCCATTTTACGTAGGGGCCATATTTGCCCTTCATGATATTGATAGCGCCGCCCATATCAGGGTGGTCGCCTAGCTCACGAATGGGTTGTGCCGCAACGCCACGCCCCCCACGGCTCGCGACCTTTTCAGCCAAAAGTTGTACCGCGCGGTTCATACCAACAGTAAAGACTTCTTCGATGCCCTCAAGATTGGCGTTTGTCCCACCGCGATGCGATGTGCTTTCAGCATGCTTTAAGTAGGGGCCATAACGCCCAATGTTCGCCCAAACCATAATACCATCTTCAGGGTGCGGCCCGATTTCGCGTGGCAATGACAACAAACGCAGTGCTTGTTCCAAATCCACTTCGGTTGGCGGCCAGTCTTTGGGAATCGATTGGCGTGGCGGCTTTTTGTTGTCGTCAGTGACTTCACCGCGCTGAACATATGGACCGAAACGACCCTTGAACGCGTAGATTTTGTCATCTGCGTCATCGCCCAAGTACTTGCCTTCTGGTGGGATGCCGCTGTCATCTTCCGCACCGGGAGGGCCAAAGGCCCGCGTATAACGGCATTCGGGGTAATTTGAGCACCCAATAAATGCGCCACCAGAGCGGGCTGTCCGCATGCTGAGACGGCCAACACCACAGTTGGGACAAAGGCGTGGATCGCCCCCATCTTCCGTTGGTGGGAACAAGTGCGGTGCCAAGACGTCATTGATTTTCTCAAGCACTTCGGTGATGCGCAGCTCGGATGTTTCGGCGATTGAGGCCGAGAAATCGCGCCAGAACGTGGCCAATACATCTTTATAGTCACGGTCGCCCGCACTTACGTCATCCAGCTCTTCTTCTAGGCGGGCGGTAAAGTCATACCCAACATAGCGACGGAAGTAATTTTCCAAAAAGGCGATGACCAAACGGCCCTTATCTTCTGGGATCAGGCGGTTCTTTTCTTTGCGCACATAGTCGCGATCTTGAATTGTTGTCACGACAGAGGCGTATGTTGATGGGCGGCCAATGCCCAATTCTTCCATGCGCTTGACCAAAGTCGCTTCGGTGTAGCGGGGGGGCGGCTGCGTGAAGTGTTGCTCTGGTGCGACCGAACGCTTGTCCGTGCTTTCACCCTGAGCAACCTGCGGCAAACGCTTGTCATCTTCATCGACAACGTCATCGCGACCTTCTTCATAAATTTTCATGAAGCCGTCAAATAACATCACCTGACCCGTGGCGCGTAAAGTAACCTGCTGGTCTTCACTGCCGATTTCGACAGTTGTGCGCTCAAGGCGTGCTGATTCCATTTGGCAGGCAAGCGTACGTTTCCAAATCAGATCGTACAGCTTGCGTTGATCGCTATCCATGATCTTAAGGCTATCGACATCGCGCGATAGCTCGGTTGGGCGAATACACTCGTGTGCTTCTTGGGCGTTTTTGGCTTTGTTCTTGTACACACGTGGTGCACTTGGAACATACTCTGCACCGTAACGATCTTTGATCGCGTCACGCGCGAGGCCAACCGCTTCGGGGGCCATGTCGATGCCATCGGTACGCATGTAAGTAATGTGGCCCGCTTCGTACAGGCGTTGCGCTGAGCTCATGGTCTGGCGCGCGCCCATTCCGAATTTACGGCTGGCTTCCTGCTGCAAGGTAGACGTCATGAACGGCGGTGATGGATTGCGTGTGCCGGGTTTTGCCTCAACAGATTGGATTGTGAGATCACGGCTGTTGATCGCTTGCTCAGCCATCTCAGCCTGTGTGGCGTTTTCCAGATCATAACGATCAAGCTTTTTCCCGGCCAAATGGGTGAGACGTGCTTCAAATTCTTGACCACGTGGTGTCGCGAGCACCGCCTTAACGCTCCAGTATTCGCGGGCGCGGAAGGCTTCGATTTCAATCTCGCGCTCGGTCAAAATCCGCAAGCAAACCGATTGCACACGGCCAGCAGATTTCGCGCCGGGCAATTTGCGCCACAAAACGGGGGATAGATTGAAACCCACCAAATAGTCCAATGCGCGACGCGCCAGATAGGCCTCAACCAACGGCATGTCGACCTGGCGTGGGTTCTTCATCGCCTCAGTCACAGCTGTCTTGGTGATCGCGTTAAAAACGACGCGGCTGACAGGGGTGTCTTTCTTGATCGCTTTGCGCTTTGTTAACGCCTCCTGGAGGTGCCAACTGATCGCTTCGCCTTCGCGATCCGGGTCGGTCGCGAGGATCAGTTCGTTGTCTTCTTTTAACGCATCTGTGATCGCTTTGACGTGTTTTTTGCTGTCGCTCCCAATTTCCCAGAGCATTTCGAATCCGTTATCGGTGTCAACGGAACCATCTTTAGGGGGGAGGTCACGGACGTGGCCGTATGAGGCCAAAACAGTAAAATTATCCCCTAAATACTTGTTGATAGTCTTGGCTTTGGCTGGAGATTCGACAACAACTACGGGCATACACTGGGGCACCTTATTCGTAAAATTATGGGCGTCTATGGCCGCGCAAGATGTGGTGCGCAAGGGGTTTTTGTCAACTGGCTGTGTTAAATCAATTAAAATACCGGATCAGACGACACGGGCAAGAAGCCCGCCGGTGTGACGTGCGATTTGGCCGTCCAGCTCAAGATCAAGCAAGATGGGCGTGACCTTTGCAGGGCTGGTTTTGAGATCTCGGATCAACTGATCCTCAGCAATCGGAGAGGGTCCAAGGCGTGATAAAATCTGCATGTGCAGTTGGGATGCCTCCTGCAAATTCGGCTTGCTTGGTTCAGGGGCACTGAGCGGCAAATCGGCCTGAACAGGCGCAAGCGGGGCTAGGGCTTCGACGATGTCGCTTGCATTTCGCACCAATGTTGCCCCGTCACGGATAAGCATATTTCCACCGGCGGCACGTGCGTCAAAGGGATGGCCGGGCACCGCCAAAACATCGCGCCCCTGATCAAGTGCGTCACGGGCCGTAATTAGGCTGCCGGATTTTGCGGCCGCTTCGACAACAACTGTCGCTTGCGCAAGGCCGGAAATAATACGATTGCGCTTGGGGAAATGGCGCGCCATTGGCTGTAATCCCATCGGCATTTCACTGATCCGCAATCCGTTTGTTGCAATGTTTTGCGCCAATTCGGTGTTCTCTGCGGGATACATCACATCAACACCACCTGCCTGAACTGCAATTGTGCCATGTTCCAGAGCGGCAGTGTGCGCCGCGGCATCAACACCGCGCGCAAGGCCTGATACTATGACGTAGCCTTCTTCACCAAGGTCTTTGGCTAAGGATCTCGCCATGCGTGTGCCCAGTGATGAGGCGTTGCGTGCGCCAACCATTGCGATTGCTGGGCGATTGAACAGTGACACATCCCCAATGGCCCATA
>JALZUL010000164.1 GCA_023301665.1 Ascidiaceihabitans sp. | reverse complement strand
ACACCAGCTGAGGTGTTCCGCCAAAAGATGATGGAGGAAATCCGGTGAGCACCCTACCCTGACATCAACAAGAGTCGCGGTTCAGATATCGCGCACAGGAACTGCAGAAAATTGTCTTCTTTACTCGGTAACAAACAATTTGCTGTTCAAATAGTGCTTACGATATTGCGTTGATGTTGCCTTATTCTGCGGCATCGTTAAGCTCACCCAGAAGTATCTCCAGACAATTTCTGTTGAAAATTTAGGTGGACCAGTTGAGACAAAAAAGCACAAGCTTAACCTCCTCAAAGGCCGGATGCGAAATGAATGAAAAAACAAAATTTCACAAGGTTACAAGGCGTAGCGTCTTAACGGGTTCTACAGCTTTGATGCTGGCGGCGTGCTCGTCTGAACGCAAGCTCGTTGATCCTCCGCTTGTCGATTTTGGCCTGACAGATGCGCCCACTCAAAATCGGATGACGAAAGCACCCATACTTTTTGTGACGGATCGTGCGCGTGGAAGTGACGGTAGCTATGGTGCGGATCGTGCGCGGGAAGTTTCATTCGGTGAAGCAAGTGTTGGGATCGGCGAAAACGAGACAACCTGGGATGAGCTGGTTTCTCAGGGCTCTGCAGCATCGCCTTCACGGTTCCCGCTTCGTTTGATGGGATTGCAGAACTATGGTCAGCTTGGCGGAACGCCTTTACCGTTTCGTGTCTCGAACGGCCAACCCGAGGATGTACCAGAAGCCAGAGCGGCTTACGTCGCAGCACAGTCTGATCTGAGCGCCATGATAAATAGGCGATTAAAGGCAAGCAACACTGGTGATGTTATCTTGCACGTTCCAGGCGTAAACACTGGTTTTGAAGATGGCATCTTTGCCACCACAGATGTGTGGCACCATTCTGGACGGAAGGCCGTGCCTATTGTCTACTCATGGCCATCGGGAAGCGGCGGTGTATTTGGTTATTTCACGGATCGTGAATCGGGTGAATTCACGATTTTTCACCTAAAAGAATTTTTGAGACTCTTGTATCAAAATCCTAATGTTAAACGGATCCATCTTCTGGCTCACAGTCGCGGAGCGGATATTGCGACCAGCGCGTTAAGGGAACTGTTGATTGAAACCCGTGCGAAAGGGCTCAATCCCCGCAAGGTCTTTAAGATAGAGAACCTCATTCTAGCAGCCCCTGACCTTAATTTTGATATCGTTGGTCAGAGACTTGTTTCGGAAAGGTTTGGTGCCGCTTTTGGGCGTATCACTGTATATATAAACCGCGGGGATTCTGCGCTTAGCGTTGCACAGAGATTGATGGATGGGGTTCGATTGGGCCGGTTGCTTCCAAGTGAGGTGCCGGAAACAGAGCGAGTTATTTTTGGCAATGTTGCCAAAGTAAACTTTGTCCGGATCGCTAAGGCTGGCGGACTTGTTGGTCACTCCTATTTCCGTCAAAACCCTGTGGTTCTTTCGGATATTATCTTGCTTATAAAAACATGCGCCGCGCCCGGTACGCCCGCTCGACCCTTGGAACAGCTCAGTGGGAATTTCTGGCTATTGCCTGAAAATTATTTGAGCAAAGGCGTAGATTTAAGCCGTGCGTGTAGCGGCTAGTTAGGTTTCTACTTTATCACGCTCGGCACGTCTTCCAATCCATTCTGACAACGGAGCCGAGGAAATGCCGTGTAGGATGATGGAAAGAAATACAGTCATTGAAACGCAGGCCAAAAGCTCGTTCTCACCTACAAAGTCAAACTCATCCGTCATGATCAATGTGAACAGGATTGACGCTAATCCACGTGGTCCAAACCACCCAAGAAATAATTTTTCATGTGTTGCCATGCCGGTGCCCAAAAGCGACAGCCAGATTGGCAACATACGGACAACTGTCAGAAACATAAGCGCTAGCACAATCGCTTTCCATTGCATGTGTGCTAGCCCAGCAGGCAGCAGCAAAGCACCAAATGTTAGGAACGCAGCTATTGTCAAAAATTGCCCGACCCCTTCCATAAACTCACCAATAAAATGGATGTTGTGTTTGTAGGTGTTCCCGAACACCATCCCGCCGAGGAAGGCTGCGATAAAGCCGTTACCGCCGATAATTTCAGAACCAACATATGCCGTGAAGGCTGCGGATAAGAAAACCACGCCACTCGCGGATTCAACAAGTAGGTCGCGATCCTTGGCAAAGTCCATTGCCTTTGCGAGCCCGTAACCAACGATTATTCCAACCAATGGACCAAGAATGATCTGAAGCAATATCGAAACTGCAAAGTTCCCGGAATGTAATTCACTTACGCCTGACATTGCGAGCATGGCCCCCAATAAAACAAAGGGCACTGCGAGCCCGTCATTTAGGCCACTTTCCACATTGATAGCTTGGCTTAAGCGTCCTGGTACACGGGGGTTGCTTAAGACGGTTTGACCAAGCGCGGCATCCGTAGGTGTTAGTACTGCTGCAGTCAACAATGCCATAGCCAACCCACTTGCAGGGTTGATCAAATGGGCGACAAACATTCCACTAAGTAAGGTCAAAGGCAATCCGATCACCAACATTCTAGCTGGGATCGCGTAACTTTCTTTGAGCCGTGCAAATCTCACATGGCTCGCATCCGAGAACAAGACAAGGATAAGCGTAACCTCTGCCAATAAACGAGTACCTGTCTTTAGGGCTTCGGGCTCGGCCAATGAATTCACATGTGATGAAACCAAATAGCCCAACCCAGTAAAGATGATTGGCAGCGTAAGAACCGTTCTCCCAATGGTTTTAGTGAGCAACGAATAGACGATTACACACAGTAAGATCCCCAGAATGACCGTCTCAAGATGCCAATGCATTTTAATTTTAACGCCTTACAATTTGGACCGAGCTCAGACGAGCTCGGCGTCGGTCATGATTTCGACCAATGAAGGGCCATCAACAGCGAGTGCTTTTGCAATAGCCGCTTCGATATCTTCGGTTTTTGTCACCTTAGCACCGTGGCCGCCGCAGAGCTTAGCAAACGCCGAGAACGAGGGGTTCTGTAGGCTGGTTTCCCACACAGGCCATTCGCCCGAGCGCTGCTCTTTCGAGATTTTCCCAAGCTCTCCATTGTGTAGCAAAATATGGGTAATGTTCATTCCATATTTCACAGCTGTGGTGAAATCCATCGGGTACTGACCAAACCCACCATCGCCTGAAATCGAGATAACTTTGCGTCCACGCAGTGCTTCGATGTCTTGGGTCGCAGCCCATGCACCCATTCCCGCTGGGAAGCCAAAACCAATAGAGCCAAGATAGCCCGACATTAAAACGCGCTGGTTGCCCTTGGTCTCAAGGTATCGGCCAAAGGAATACGTGTTGTTCCCCACATCAACTGCAAAGATCGCATCATCAGGGGCCAGTTTGCCCAGTGCATCAAACACCGCGTACGAGTGGATACCTTTGCCATGTTCTTCGGCCAAGCGGCGTTGCTTTTCGTCGCGCCACATTGTCCAGCGCTGAGCCAGTTCTGAGATTTGATCATCGGCATCGCTATTGGCTTTGAAATCTGGAGCAGCGGCAGCACAGAATGCGCCGATCTCGCCCCAGACAGGGATTTTAACTTTACCAAATTTACCCAGTTGCATGCGATCGTAATCAACTTGGATCATGTTGCGCTTGGGCGAGATGCCGGTGTGGTTTGAAAAGCTGGCACCTAATACGATGATGGTGTCTGCAAGCGTCATGAACCAGCTGGCGATTGGTGTTCCAGAACGCCCCAAAACACCACCGGCGTTTGGGTGATTGTCTGGAATAAGCCCTTTGGCTTTGAAGGTTGTAAGAACAGGTGCACCAATTTTCTCAGCAAACGCCATAATCTCATCGCGCGCACCATAAGCACCATGGCCGACGATAATAACCGGACGTTTGGCATTGTTGATCATTTCGATGGACGCATCGATATCAGATTGTGCCGGCGTCACTTGGTAGCCAGCGACGCGGCCGGCAGGTGTTGCAGCCTTCTTATTTGAAGGCAAAGTTTGCACGTCATCTGGAAAGATCAAGTGCGCAACGTCTTGTTCAACGATCGCCGTTTTACAAGCCAAAGACATGAGTTCAGCATGTTTCGAGCTGTTCAAAACTGTCTGTGAGAACTTAGTGACGGCTTGGAAAGCTGAACTTAGATCAATGTCTTGGAACGCACCCGGCCCAAAGACTTGAGTTTGTACTTGCCCGGTCAGAGCAAGCACAGGCGCGCGGTCGACTTTTGCATCCCAAAGACCGGTCAACAGATTGGTGGCCCCAGGGCCTGCAATGGTCAAACACGCAGCCGGAATGCCCGTAAGTTTACCATAAGCAGAGGCTGCGAAAGCCGCGGCACCCTCGTGGCGAATGCCATAATACTTTAATTTTTGCTCACCAACCGACAGACGGATAGAATCCGAAAGACCTAAGTTTGAATGGCCAACCATTCCAAATACCGATTGAACGCCCCAATTGGTCATAGTTTCGACCATGACATCTGTAACAGTGCGCTCACGTACCGGTTCAGGCTCGATGCCTACAAAAATCGAACCATCGCGCACTTCGACGGGGAACATTTTTTGGCCATGGTCCTTGGCACCTTCGCCAGAATTTGGTGGTTTGCCTGTCAGCGGATCAAAGTCCCATCCGTGCCAAGGGCAACGGACCCAGCACTCGTCGTTGACACCCTTTTCAATTGTCCCCTCACCCAGTGGACCACGCTGGTGTGGGCAATGATTATCCATAGCAGCCCACTGGCCATCAAAATGGACAAGGCAAATGGATGTCGTTCTGGCAGTAACTGTTTTGACGCGCCCCTCAGGCAAGTCATCAACATGGCCAACTTCGATCCAATCTAAGCTTTCAGTAGTCATATTTTCAGTTCCCTTTGTTTAGGCCACCAAAGGTGACGCCAGAAATGTCGGCCATTTCTTTTTTCCAAGTTGTTAGGTCGCTATGTTGGAAATCAGACAAGTGTGTGTGACCGCATGCGCGGGCCATAACTTGCATCAGCTCAACAGATGCATTGAAGAAATTGGTCAACCGCTCTGCAGATTTATCGACGATAATTCGGCTAGCCAGATGTGGTTTTTGTGACGCGATCCCGACTGGGCAATTGTTGGTGTGGCATGCACGCATGGCGATGCACCCAATTGCCTGCATCGCAGAGTTGGACAAAGCAATCGCGTCAGCCCCAAGCGCGAGCGCTTTGATGAAATCCGCAGGCGTGCGTAGGCCACCAGTGATGACGAGTGACACATCTTTGCGCCCTAGCTTGTCCAGATGGGCCCGCGCCCGTGCGAGTGCAGGAATGGTTGGCACAGAGATGTTATCACGAAAAATCGTTGGTGCCGCACCCGTGCCGCCGCCACGTCCATCCAAAATGATGTAATCAACACCAACCTCTAGAGCCGCATCAATATCGTTTTCGATATGTTGCGCTGAAAGCTTATATCCAATCGGGATGCCGCCCGTCTTTTCACGCACTTCGTCGGCAAATTCTTTAATTTGTGAAAGCTCTGTCCACTCAGGAAAACGTGAGGGTGACACGGCTGCTGTCCCAGGCTCAAGACCACGCACCTTAGCAATTTTATCATGCACCTTATTGCCAGGCAGATGCCCCCCAGTCCCGGTTTTTGCACCCTGCCCGCCCTTGAAGTGGAACGCTTGCACTTTTGACAGCTTATCCCAGCTAAAACCGAAACGTCCCGAAGCCAGCTCATAAAAATAACGGCTGTTGGCCTCTTGCTCTTCAGGCATCATACCGCCCTCACCCGAACAAATGCCTGTACCAGCATCTTCGGCGCCTTTGGCTAAGGCCAGTTTGGCAGGTTCAGACAAAGCGCCAAAGCTCATGTCGGATACAAACAGTGGAATTTTTAAAGTCAGCGGTTTCTTTGCGTTTGGCCCGATAACAACCTCGGTCGCAACAGGCTCATCATCGAGCAAAGGCGGTTTGGCCAATTGTGCTGTGAGGAGTTGGATATCGTCCCAGACGGGCAGTTGATCACGTGGCACGCCCATCGAATCCATAACACCGTGGTGGCCGGTTTTATCAAGACCACTACGCGCATAAGTTTGAATCAAACGGTTGTTCGGTTCTTCTGCAGTGCCATGTCCCGTGTCCGCGTAAAGCCCCAGATAGGATTTGCGAAAAAATGGTTGGGGGTTGTCTTTGGCCCAAGCAGCAATTTCATCCTCATCTGCAAGGACATCATCGCCTTCAACCCAGCACGTGAACTTGGGCAGTTTTTCTTCGTTGTTGTAGGAGGACACACCACTGTCCAAACGGTAATCCCAATCGTGGACGCCGCAAATCAAGTTCTTGCCGCGCACAAAGCCATCGGACATTAACGCGCCCCGGTGTAGACAACGACCATAAAAGACAGAGACGTCATCATCGATGCGAACAACAACAAGGTCCACTTCTCCGACAAGCGCATAAGTTGGGTCACGATCTTTAAGAGTGCTGAGTTTTGCTACTGCAATAGGCGTCATTGCTTGGCTGTCCTTGTTTTTTATGTCGAGCTAGTGAGTATCTGCATCGCCGTCTATTTTGGACTTGATCCATCCAATCGCCCATTCTAAGGCGCTCAAGCCAAGGAACGTCGCTATTGCGAAAATAACAAAGCGGTAATCCCAAAACTGGGTGCCACGAAATACACGTAATTGGCCGTAACAATACCAGATTGCCCAAGCCGCGCCGAAGGCGACAACAATTGTAAGAACTCTGGTCATCATCGGATCACCTTTAAAGTGTCAGGTGTAATTTTAAAAACCAGCATTTTGCCATGCCGCTCTACTTCGCCCTCAACCTCGACCGGCAGCGCTGTGAAATCTAACAAATCTTGTGTGACCACGTCACCTGCAGAGTTCGACATTAAAAAGAATTCGGAACCTTCAATTGGGCCGGCAGACACAAACACAGGAGCTACGTCACCTAAGAGACATAAGTTTGCGCACGCGCGATGTGCTAAACCATTACCAGGACGCATTGCTCCGCCTAAGCATTTTCCATCGCAGACCTCGCCTTGTAACCGCCAACGGCCTAAGGGTTCTACGTTAACCTCAAGGCTCTGATTTTGATCCTCAGCAAGCTTGAGACCGCGTTTGCCGTTGCGCAGCTGCATGCCCCGCAAATCACCGCGATCAAGGCGAACACCATTGGCTTGGACGATTTTTCCATCCAACCCTTCGGCTTGATCAATAGCCCCGCGCTTTCCCGGACCTGATAGTAAAATCGTATCCCCTTTTTCAAAGTGCCGGCTCTCGATCACATGGAGAATAGGATAAGGATGTTCTTGTAACACACCTATAACTTCGGTCCGTCCCATGAATGCACCACTGCCCGTATCGGTTTGGGTTGAGGACGTGAGATACGACAACACACCAAAGCCGATCACTGTGAAGACCGCAAAGTTTACCAAAAACAATCGAAGCGCTTTAGGGACTTTACCCCAGCCAAGAAAAAACGGTTCTTGTGGTTTAGCCATCTGTCTCTACCTCGAAGATTATGGGTTCAACATCTGTCCCCGGCTCATTCGCTTTACGGTCGATGAACAAAACACCGTCCTCAAGCTTCATGTTGTAAGTTGGGATCATTTCAGTGAAAGGAGCCGGCGAGCGCCCGTTGCGGGCTTTATAGCTAAAACCGTGCCATGGGCAGGTAACACATCCGTAGACAATTTTGCCTTCGCCCAATGGGCCCCCTTGATGTGCGCAAGCGTTTGAGACGGCTGAAAAGGAGGAGCCGGAGCGAAAGATCGCAACACGTTCGTCTTTAGAAAGCGTTACAATTGCGGCACGCTTATCTTGAATGTCTTCAGGACGACATGCCTCAACCCAATCAATATCAGACGCGTTGATTTTTCGTTCTTTCAACAAAGCCGCCAGATGAAGGCCCGCTACCAACATTGCACCCAAAAAGAACATAATGCCAAACGCAGGATGTCGGCTGTCTTGAAGATAACCAAGCGCGACATGGGCAACGACCAAAAGGTATGCGGGGTAGATAAGCAGGTGCAGCGTTTTCCAAACCGGTGCCGAAAGAAAGGACAGCCAAAAATCATGGCTGGTTGCGGAAAGGATAGCGAGCAAAACCAAAGCACAGAGGCCAAGTATCTCGATTGGGAAACCGAGAATTTGGTTGAAGCCAGTTGCTGTTGTTAGCAATGCGGTCAGTTGTGGCTGACCACTAAAGGCAAAATATTGACCCATGACATAAATAGCGTGGGTGAATGCGACAGCCGTCGTTAGAACCCCAAAATGCCTACGATTATATAGAACTGCCAGAAACCGGTTATCCAAGCGAGCCAACGGGCCGATGCAAAGTATAATTGTCAGCATCCATAACGCACATGTTCCAAAGGCACGCATGCGTAAGATCGAATAATCGAGCGGCCGCGCAAGGTCAGCAGAGGGCGTGCCTAGCTTAATAAAGATGGTTATGTAGGCGATGACCAGAGCCACCAATACACCGTCATAAATCCACTTATTCTTGTTCCATTGAACTGGAATATACTTAACGCTCATTCTGGGGCCTCCAGCAAAACAGGTGCTGCCAAAGTTTTTTGATCGTGGCGAAGCGAAAACGCTGTGAAAAGGATCACTGGTATAAGCACTATAAATACCATTTGCATCCGTTCTTGGCGGATACGGGGCATCCGGTGGCGATCTAGCTTTTGCTCACCACGCCGCAAAACGATCCAGCGCGCGATTACCAAGGGCCAAATTAATAGAACACCAGGTACCAACAATGGGCGAAAAACCCAAGCACCTTCAGCGTTTTCATCCAAACGGCCTATGCCAAACACGATAAACACAGCAGCGACCACTGCTCCGATATACAGGTACCATGTACCAATCAAAATGAGCGTCATTTGCTCGGCCTCATTCGCAAGCTAGAATTAAAGATGCCGGCCTCCCTCAGCAAAAAAACTACTCACCGATCAGACGGGAGCACTTAACAGGAAGAAAAATCTTTGAGGCGCGATTATCTCGCTGTGGTTAAGAGCATCCGTAACAGTTAAGTTTTCGTAGCGTTCTACCAAGGCCCAGATTTAAATTCCCTATTATCAGCCTTCTATCAGGAAATCTCACAATGGCTAAATAAATTTTTTATGATCAATTCGGCTCATTTATGAGCTACTTTTTTGTAACCAATTGCTGTCCATATGCATCCTGCAACCATGCCCTTTTAATCAAAGGACAAGCAGCCCATTTTAAAGTTAGTTGAAAACCCATTTCCTGCCGACACAACATCTGCCAATAATATCGCAAGTCGTCAAAAGGAACTGAGATGAGCTATGTAATACCCCCTCCCGTTCAGGCCAGCTTGGCTGTTGTCAATTCAACAGACCGTTTTCCTGTGCGCCGCATCTTTTGTGTAGGGCGCAACTATGAAGAGCACGCCCGCGAAATGGGGAATGACACACGAGAGCCACCGTTTTTTTTCACCAAGCCTGCGGATGCCGTAATTGATAGCCCAGGTGGAATTGCCTACCCAACATTGACCCAAGATTTGCATTACGAGATCGAGCTCGTGATCGCGATCGGTAAAGGCGGTGCCGACATTTCGCCCAAAGATGTCCCCAACCATATTTGGGGGGCAGGTGTTGGGATCGACATGACACGTCGCGACGTTCAACAAGAAGCCAAAGACAAACGTCGACCATGGGATATGGCTAAGGGATTTGATCAATCAGCGCCCATTTCTGCTCTCGTGCCATTGGTTGATGTAGCAAGCCTTGAGAAAGGGCGCATTTGGCTCTCAGTTGACGGAGACTTACGCCAGGAAGGCGATATTAACGAAATGATCTGGCCCGTGAATGAACATATCGCAACCCTTTCGCAGGCCGTGCGCTTGAAAGCCGGAGATCTCGTTATGACAGGTACACCCGCAGGTGTCGGCGCTGTAAAGCGCGGTGAAACCATGCGCGGCGGCGTCGAGGGTATCGGCGAAATTGCCGTGACTGTGGAATAACACTTAAGAGGCGATAGGTATCAACTGACGCTTATCGTCGCCTCGATGCAGCGCTTCCAGCGTTCATAACTGGTTTTGCGAGCCTCTTCTGGCATCGATGATGTGAACTGTTTCTCACAAGCCCATGTTTTAGCAAACCCTACGGCGTCGGGATAAACTCCAGCGCGCATACCGGCCAACCATGCGGCCCCTAGGGCCGTTGTCTCTACGCCAGCAGGGCGATCTACAGGTGCGCCAAGCATATCCGCAAGGAATTGCATCTCAATCACCTGCTCGCCA
>JALZUL010000163.1 GCA_023301665.1 Ascidiaceihabitans sp. | reverse complement strand
GGCTTGGAAATCGATGATGAGGATCTGCAAGGTTACTTGATGTATCCGAAAGTGTTCCTTGATTACATGGGACGTCACCGCACATACGGCCCCGTACGGACCTTGCCGACAAACGTGTTCTTCTATGGCATGCAGCCTGGTGATCAAATCTCGGTTGAGATCGATCCGGGTAAAACCATGGAAATCCGTTTACAAGCTGTTGGTGAGACCAATGAAGACGGCGAAGCCAAGTTGTTCTTTGAACTGAACGGTCAACCTCGTGTGATCCGCGTCGCAGACCGCATGGTTACAGCCAACACAGTTCAACGTCCAAAAGCCGACATTGCCAACGAAAACCACCTTGGTGCGCCGATGCCAGGTGTCGTTGCGACCGTTGCCGTTACCGCGGGACAAGCCGTCAAAGAAGGCGACCTGCTTTTGACCATCGAAGCTATGAAGATGGAAACGGGTATCCACGCCGAGCGTGATGCAACCGTTAAGGCGGTTCATGTTTCAGCTGGCGGCCAGATCGATTCAAAAGATCTGTTGATCGAGCTCGAGTAAACCAAAACAAAAATGCCCCTTAATGCGCGATCGCATTTTGGGGCATTTTTATATCCAACAACGTTCTGTTCGAAATTTTGGCAACGACATGAACGCATTCCCACAAAAGAAAAACGCGCCCATCGAGGCGCGTTTCTTGTTTCAAATACACATTGTTTTCGGGGCTTCAGCTTCCCCTAATCACAAGCCTTACTGATACTTTATTCTTGGCCAGTTTGAGTTGGCATCGCGGATGTATTTTGGAACATTGCGTTTCCAAACTCTATCGACGGATTTTGTAATGTTCAGATAAAGCTGACCATCAACAATGTGCCAAATATTGGGATCACCATCGACCTTTGCTTTGACTGCTGTGCCGTAAGCACAGTAGCCGCCAAATGCCGGAAGATACTTGTCAGGGTTTGCTTTAAACAAAGCCAAACTTTTCTCCGATTGGAACCGATATGTGCCGCCCTTGTGCTCGTAAGAGATGTCGCTGCTGCCTTTCAACGGTTTACCATCCGTAAAGTAAGAGACTGGATCAACCCCACGAAGCGCAAGACCTGAGCGAGATAGGTTAAGTTCTGGGTGATCGGCAGCAAATGCTGGCCGTGCCACGACTGCGGCCAAAGAAGCACCAAGAAAAAGGCGTCGGTTGAGTGTCATGATCAAAATCCTTTTGAGGATGAACGTTTTCGGCAGGGTATCGCTTCGTCCATTCTAGTGACAAATCAAGTTATGCTCAAAAGCCCTCACAAAAAGGTGGGGCAATTAAGCGGCTATCGACGAACATCTTTGATCTGATCAAAGACAGCGTTGCAAATACCATCCATTTCCAACGCAAAAAAGTTCTTTGCCGCCTTTTGGTTGGGGTGGAACGGGTCTTTCACCATGCCGCTTTTGTTGAGGCGGAAGTACTTTTTATTACCTTGATTGGCCAAAATTGTCTCTGGGGTCGCCCCCGGAACAAAAGTACAGCGACTGTTGGTTTTTTCAAACGCTGACATCAAATTTTCCTGAGCCTTCAATCGCAGATCGACGATGGATTTCTTATAGGCAGGTGCCGTCGTCATAAAAATACAAGGTGTATTCTCTGGCAGCTGTGCCATCATACGCCTTACATCAAGGATTGCCGCCTCTTCACTGTCTGCCCAGCGCTTTGCAGAGTTCCCAAGAAACGACATCAGCAATAGTTTTGGATTATAGTAATCTTCACGGAACATTTGCTCAAATGCTGACTTACGTGGCGCACAGAATTGATACTCGCGGCCTTTACCAATCTGAACGTATTTGTTGCCCGTCGTATTGATAAACCCATACGTTCCGGCATTGACGCGCCATTTGCGGTCTTCTTTGCAAATGGTATCTTTCGAGCGGCCACTGCGCGCGGTCCAAGAATGAATGGATGACGACCGCACACCAATAACGCCAACACGCATTTTGCCTAAATGTTCTAGATCACGTTGTTGCGCCGCGTTCGCAGAACAATGGGTTTTGATGTCAGTAAAGAAATCGAGAAACGCAGGCCCCGACCCGAATGAAATTTGACTGTCACCCAGAATCAAAATCTCTGGGGACTCAAATTCCTGAGCCTGTGCCGCAGAAACCAGCGGCAAACTCAAAGCCGCGCCAAGCAGCGCGTTACGCAATGGGGTCAAGATCTTCATCTTTTCTCTTTCTGCAGTGATCGGTTCATCTTCCCAGTAAGCCTCATAAAACTAAAAATTTTATGGTTTCGCGGATCAGGGAATTTAAACCACAGTTCCAGTTCACACTAAATCTAGTCGTATGAGGACTTTATGGCCATATTACGGACGCTACTAAGCATTCAAAAATAAGTTATTGTTGCTACAGTACTGCTTTCTTGAAGCAACGGCCACGCCTTTGGGGGCAAACGGGTTTCCAATTAAGATCATTCGGTCCTTTCACATACCCAAAGCAATCTTTTCCATTATTTTTGACGATCAATGAATTTTTCTCTTGCAGGTTCCACGCTGCAATTATAGATCAGCCCTACTAAAGGAAGCGGGCGTAGCTCAGGGGTAGAGCATAACCTTGCCAAGGTTAGGGTCGGGCGTTCGAATCGCCTCGCCCGCTCCAATTTAGTTAGCGAACCCCAGCTAACAACGACAAAGGCCACCTTTTCGGGTGGCCTTTCGTTTTTCTATCCCCCTCAAATTCCGAATGTCTCTGGAGAATTTAAGCCCAAGCGAATTTTCCTCTTGCAGGTTCTGCTTTGCAATTATAGAGCACCCCTACCAAAGGAAGCGGGCGTAGCTCAGGGGTAGAGCATAACCTTGCCAAGGTTAGGGTCGGGCGTT
Organism: Ascidiaceihabitans sp.; assembly: GCA_023301665.1. Classification (GTDB taxonomy): domain Bacteria; phylum Pseudomonadota; class Alphaproteobacteria; order Rhodobacterales; family Rhodobacteraceae; genus Ascidiaceihabitans. The sequence goes on along the minus strand of JALZUL010000163.1, from coordinate 1,755 downwards.
CGAATCGCCTCGCCCGCTCCAATTTGACTAACAAACCCAGTTAGTTACGATAAGGGCCACCTTCGGGTGGCCCTTCGTCGTTTCTAGGTCTTTCGCGTTAAATCAAGACCGCCTTAAAATACCTTATACGTCATTGTTGTGAGCGAGCGTTCAATTCCGTCAATTCCCAGCAGGTTGTCATTAATAAACTTCCCAACATCTTGCCCGTCGGGAATATAAATTTTCATCATCAAATCGAAATCGCCGCTGGTAGAGTAAAGTTCGGAATGGATCTCTAACAAAGCGATTTCATCGGCGACTCGATATGTTGTTCCGGGCTTGCACCGAATTTGAATAAAAACGCATGTGCTCATAAAGATGGCTCCTAATTGTTATGCCCATTGCTGGCATAACCAGCACAGGTTACGCAATCCCTTGTCGGACCATCTTGGCCTATCACCCCTTCCCCCCTATAAGCGCCTCAAAAGCCAAATTGCTTGACCATCGGAGATCCTCATGCGCACAGCAACAATCACGCGATCCACCGCCGAAACCGAAATCTCGGTCACCGTCAATCTTGATGGTACGGGCGTGTATGACAATCAGACCGGCGTTGGCTTCTTTGACCACATGCTGGACCAATTGGCCCGCCACTCACTGGTTGATATGACCATTCGTGCCAAGGGTGATCTACACATCGATGATCACCACACCGTCGAAGACACAGGCATCGCACTTGGCCAAGCTTTGAACGAAGCGCTTGGCGATAAGCGCGGTATCGTGCGCTATGGCAGCTGCTTGTTGCCAATGGACGATGCACAAGTGCGTTGTGCGCTTGATCTATCTGCGCGCCCCTACCTGATTTGGAACGTTGACATGCCAACCCAAAAGATTGGCAACTTTGACACCGAATTGGTCCGCGAGTTCTTTACCGCCTTTGCCACACATGGCGGCATTACCTTGCATGTCGATATGCTGCACGGCTTTAACAGCCACCACATCGCTGAAGCCGCGTTCAAATCGGTTGCACGCGCGTTGCGTGACGCTGTCGAAGTTGATCCGCGCAAATCTGGCGATATTCCCTCCACCAAAGGGGCGCTTTGAAGGCTATGTTGACTGCTATTGTTGATTACGAAAGCGGAAATCTTCACTCTGCCCACAAAGCGTTTGAGCGGATGGCCAATGAAGTGGACGCCGGCGAAGTTGTTGTAACTGCTGATGCTGACGTCGTGGCCCGTGCAGACCGCATTGTCTTGCCCGGCGATGGTGCCTTTCCGGCGTGTTATGAGGCACTGACTGGCACAGGTGGTCTTTACGACGCGATGGTCGAAGCCGTCGAAGTAAAGGGCCGCCCGTTCTTAGGGATTTGCGTCGGGATGCAACTGATGGCCAGCATGGGGCGCGAATACCGCGACACCCGTGGCCTGGATTGGATCAAAGGCGAAGTGGTGCAAATCAAGCCGAAAGATAAGGCGCTCAAGGTCCCACATATGGGATGGAATGACCTGATTGTAGATCATCCACATCCTGTGTTGTCGGGGGTGACGTCAGGGGATCACACCTATTTTGTGCACTCCTATCACTTTGAGGTCGCCGACAAAGCCCAACGTTTGGCACATGTGAACTACGGCCATGAGGTGACAGCAGTTATTGGCCGCGACACGATGATTGGCATGCAGTTTCACCCTGAGAAAAGCCAAGGCGTCGGCCTGCGGATGTTGTCTAACTTTTTACACTGGGCCCCGTAAGCATCCCGTTCGCTTAAAGGCGCACAAA
>JALZUL010000162.1 GCA_023301665.1 Ascidiaceihabitans sp. | reverse complement strand
CGCCAAACCCCTCCCCCATGACACCGCCGCCCTGCACGTAAACGGCAGCGCGCGGTATGTGGATGACATCCCCACACCCAACGGAACACTTCACCTTGCCTTTGGAACCAGCCCCATCGCTGCCGGCACCTTGAACGGCGTCGATATCTCGGACGTGCGAGCGGCCCCCGATGTCATCGATGTGCTAACCGCTGACGATCTCGAACATGACGCCGACGTGTCCCCATCCGCACATGACGAACCATTGCTCGCCAAACATACGGTCGCGTATGTCGGGCAACCGATCATTCTGATCATAGCAACCTCGCACAACGCAGCCCGCGCAGCGGCGCGCCAAGCACGCTACGATATCACACAAACCCAACCCATCTTCTCTATCGAGGATGCGTTAAAAGCCGACAGTCGTTTTGAAGATGGCCCACGGATCTATGCAAAAGGCGATGCGGCGCAGAGCCTGAAAACCGCCCCTCGCACCGTCAGCGGATCGGTGAACATGGGCGGGCAAGAACACTTCTACCTCGAAGGCCAGGCCGCCCTCGCCCTGCCCAATGAAGGTGGGGATATGTTGGTGCACAGTTCCACCCAACACCCGACAGAAATTCAACACAAAGTCGCGCATGCTCTCGGCAAACCTATGCACGCCGTGCGCGTCGAAACCCGCCGAATGGGCGGTGGCTTTGGCGGCAAAGAAAGCCAAGGCAACGCCCTAGCGGTCGCCTGCGCTATTGCGGCACACCGTTCGGGCAAAGCTTGCAAAATGCGATATGACCGCGATGACGATATGATCATCACCGGCAAACGGCACGATTTTCGCATCGATTACACCTGCGGTTTCGACAACGACGGGTTGATACAAGCCATTGATGTAAAACACTATACGCGATGTGGCTGGGCCCAAGATCTGTCATTGCCTGTGGCCGACCGTGCCATGCTTCACGCTGACAATGCCTATAACCTGCCCAACATTCGGATCGAAAGCCACCGGTTGAAAACCAACATGCAAAGCGCCACCGCCTATCGCGGCTTTGGCGGCCCACAAGGCATGTTGGGCATGGAGCGCATCATCGACCACGTCGCTCAAGAGCTAGGTATCGACGCCGCTAAACTACGCGAAAAGAACTATTACACGTCTCGCGAAAGCCTCAACGATCAGACCAAACCAGATACAACCCCCTACGGTCAAGAGGTCACAGACGCCATCATCTCCGAGCTCACCCAAAAGCTAAAATCTGGTGCCACCTATGACAAACGCCGCGCTGATATCGCTGAATGGAATGCCCGAAATGACATCATAAAACGGGGCATCGCTTTAACCCCTGTAAAATTCGGGATCTCCTTTACCCTCACTCATCTCAATCAGGCGGGGGCTTTGGTGCACGTCTATCAAGACGGTTCAATTCACCTAAACCACGGTGGCACCGAAATGGGTCAAGGGCTGTTTCAAAAGGTTGCTCAGGTTGCGGCCTCTCGATTTGGCGTCTCACTCGAGGCAATCAAAATCACCGCGACCGATACCGCCAAAGTCCCAAACACCTCTGCGACCGCCGCGTCCTCTGGCAGTGATCTGAATGGCATGGCCGTCAAGATTGCCTGCGACACCATTCGCCAGCGTATGGAATTTTTCCTAAGTGAACGGCATGACTGCGCGCCAACTGATGTGATTTTCAAAGACGACCAAGTTATCGTCGGCCAACACAGCTACAGCTTTGCCGATGTCGCACAGCTCAGTTATCAGGCACGTATCAGCCTGTCGGCGACAGGTTTTTACAAAACCCCCGAAATCGAGTGGGACCGGATCAAAGGCAAAGGCCGCCCTTTCTTTTATTTCGCATACGGCGCAGCGATCACAGAGGTCGCAGTCGACATTTTGACCGGCGAAAACCGCATCTTGCGCACAGATATAATCCATGACGCGGGGGCCTCTTTAAATCCGGCCTTAGACATCGGCCAGATCGAGGGCGGCTATGTCCAAGGTGCCGGCTGGCTCACCACCGAAGAACTCGTCTGGGACGACGCCGGTCGATTGCGAACCCACGCCCCATCGACCTATAAAATCCCTGCCTGCTCAGACCGCCCAGATATCTTTAACGTCGCCCTATGGGACGGCGAGAACCCCGCCGACACCATCTACAAATCGAAAGCCGTCGGCGAGCCGCCTTTTATGTTGGGCATGTCAGCGTTTTTTGCATTAAGCGATGCCATCTCCGCCTGCGGCGAGAACTTTTCCGACCTCCAAGCCCCTGCAACTGCTGAAGAAGTCCTCGCAGCGATCGGCAGAGCGCGCCATGTTTGATCGCGATGCTCTGATAGAAGCCTGCCAAGCGCACGGCACCGTCGCACGGGTGGTGGTGGCCGAAGTCGCAGGCTCCGCACCGCGCGAAGTTGGGGCCGCGATGCTCGTTTGGAATGGCGGACAGTCAGGCACGATTGGCGGTGGCGTATTAGAATTTGAACTGGCCAAAACCGCACTCAAAGCTGGCGACCAGATGACCCGCCACGCCCTTGGCCCTGACATGGGACAGTGTTGCGGCGGGGCCGTCCACATATTGACCGAAATCTATGACCTTAAAAGAGCACAACAGCTTCCCAAGGACATCATCGCACGTGGAAGCGGGCCCAAACCATTACACATCGCAAAACTGATCTCCCAAGCCAGGCAACAAGGTGCCGTTCCACCCTCCACACGGATTGGGGAATGGTTCGTCGAACCCGTTTACAAACCACAGCGCGATCTTTGGATTTGGGGTGCAGGCCACGTCGGCCGTGCCTTGGTCAAGGTTTTGTCCCCCTTACCCGGCATCGCAATCACTTGGGTCGATACGGGGTTAGACCGCTATCCAAACGATATCCCC
>JALZUL010000161.1 GCA_023301665.1 Ascidiaceihabitans sp. | reverse complement strand
ATGTCTTTGACGTAGAATGTATCCACCGCTTGTTCGCCGTATGTCGCGACAACGGCGTTGGCGATATAGACGTTGAGAGATGCGAGCGTACGGGTGAGGTCATGTAAGAGGCCGGCGCGGTCACGGGTGTCGACCTCGATGATAGTGTAGATTTCCGAACCTTCGTTATCAAAGCTGATATGTGTCGGCACCTTAAAGGCGCTTTCGCGTTTTTTGACCTTGTCGCGGTCTTTGATCGCATCGCGGGTGACAACCTCACCGTTGAGGGTCTTTTCGATCATTTTACGCAAGCGTGGTAGGCGCGATGCTTCAAACGGTTGGCCGTCGGAATCTTGGATCCAACACGCATTGGTCACGTATCCGTCTTTGCTGGTGTAACTGCGCGCATCAACGATATTGGCCCCTACAAGCGCCAATGCACCGGTCAGACGGGCAAGGATTCCCGGATGGTCAGGCATCGCGAAACACGCGCGTGTGGCATCTCGATCTTCATCGGGATGCAAATCGATTTCGATTTTGTTCTCATCAATTTCGCGCAGCATATTGGCAAACGTCACATGGGCGGTGACGTGTAATCCTTGCCAATAAGGATCGTAGTGGCGTGCGGTTTCTTTTTGCAGATCTTTGCGCGGCCACTCTTTGAGTTCCTCGCGCAGGTTCTTTTTCGCCTCCTTGCCACGGTTGGCGCGGTTCAAATCTTCGAGCCCGTTTTCGAGTGCGTCTTTGGTTTGCCCGTAAAGGGCGCGGATCAAAACGGCTTTCCAGTTGTTCCACGTGTCTGGACCAACGCCGCGAATGTCACAGACCGTAAGGACGCAAAGCAGATCAAGCCGTTTGACGGATTTGACCACTTTGGCAAAGGCGCGCACGGTGCGAGGGTCTGCGATGTCGCGTTTTTGCGCCATGTCGGACATCAACAGGTGATAGCGTACGAGCCATTCAACGGTGTCGACCTCATCCGGTCTAAGCCCGAGGCGCGGCGCGATTCTACGCACCATTTGTGCACCAAGGATTGAGTGGTCTTCGGGGCGTCCCTTGGCGATATCGTGCAAAAGCATCGCGACATATAGGATCTTTCGATTCACCCCTTTTTCAAGGATGGAAGAGACCAGCGGCAAGTCTTCGATCAGCTCGCCCCGTTCAATTTGGGCAAGGTTCGCTACGCATTGGATTGTGTGTTCGTCCACTGTGTAGGAGTGATACATGTTGAATTGCATCATCGCTACGATGTGCTCAAATTCAGGGATAAATGCCCCCAAAACGCCAAGCTCATTCATGCGGCGTAAGGCGCGCTCTGGATTGCCGTGCTTGAGCATAAGATCAAGGAAAATACCCTGAGCTTTGGGGGTCCTGCGCATGTCGTCGTCAATCAGATGCAGGTTCGATTTTACCAAGCGCATTGCGTCAGGGTGGATGAGCATGCCAGTGCGAAGGGCTTCTTCGAACAAGAGCAGCAGATTAAGTTTGTTGCTTAAAAAGGCTTCATCGTCGGCAATCGCCAACCTGTTTTGGATAACTTTGTACCCAGCTTTGACCTTGCGTTTGCGTTTGAACAGACGCTCGAGCAAAGGTTCGTCTTTGACATGCATTGCTTCAAGCTTGGTGATGAAGATACGGGTCAGATCGCCCACTTCGGTGGCATGGCGGAAATAGGCTTGCATAAAGACCTCGACGCCGCGCCGTCCGCCAGTGTCTTTGTAACCCATCGCCTCAGCGACCATCGCCTGCATGTCAAAGGACAGCTGTTCGGTCGCGCGTCTGGTGATCAGATGCAGGTGTGATCTGACGCCCCATAGGAAATCTTCGGCGGCGATGAAGTTCTCGAACTCTTCGGGGGTGAATACGTTTTTGTCCACAAGTTCGGGGGTGTCTTGAACTTGGTGGACGAATTTAGCGATCCAGAACAGTGATTGAAGATCACGCAGGCCGCCTTTGCCCTCTTTTACGTTAGGCTCAACAACGTAGCGTTCGCCTTGGCGTTCGTGGCGTTTGTCGCGCTCATCTAGCTTGGCTTGGACAAAGGCTTTGCCCATGCTGGGTTTGAAAAGGTCGCGCCACAAAGCGGTTTCTAGGTCTTGGGCTAATTCTTGATCCCCGACGACAAAACGATTTTCAAGCATGGCGGTGCAGATGGTGAAATCTTCAGCCCCAAGGCGCACGCAATCGTTGATGGTGCGGGTCGAGTGCCCAACCTTAAGCTTAAGGTCCCAAAGCATGTAGAGCATGGATTCGATAACGCTTTCGGCCCATGCTGTGACCTTGTGGGGTGTTAGAAAGAGCAGATCTACATCAGACGCAGGTGCCATTTCGCCGCGTCCATACCCGCCGACAGCTACAACAGAAAGCCGTTCGCTGGTTGTAGGGTTTGGGTGCAGTGTGGTGGTCGCAATATGCAAGACAGCACAAACGAGTTGATCTGTAAGATAAGTGTAGGCCCGTGTCAGAGGACGCGCGGCAAATGGCTTTGCTTCAAACGCGGCTTGGATCGTTGCGCGGCCTTGTTTTTGCGCATCCTTAAGCCACGCAACCATTTGGGTGCGTACCTCGGCGGGATCACCGGTTTTTTGAGCTTGGTCTAAAACGGAAAGAAAGCCCTCTTCATCGAAGAGGACTCCCGTTTCACAAATAAGGGGTTTGTTCTGTTTCGGGGCGTTTGGTCGCCGGTAGGTGTCGGACATTAGAAGCCGGCACCGCCAAAGCTTGCAGGGGCATTGTCGATCACAACAACCTTTTTGTCGCGAATGGTCGCGATCGCCAACCCACGCTGGTTTGTTCCGTCTGCACGGAACCGAAAGATGCCGTTGGCACCTTTGAAGCCAGCGCCTTGGGTGATCGCCGCTGTGGACAGAGCGTTTGATTTCCCGCTTTTTGCCAAAGCGCCGATTGCGGCGATGCCATCGAATGCGAGGCTGCCGATTGGGTGGGGTTGATCGTTATAAGCGGCGGCGTATTGGCTGCGGAACGCGCCAGAGCTTGCTGGATCAGGCAATGCGAACCAGCCCCCTTGAACGCCGGGCAAGCCGAGTGTCGGCGCTGGAATATCCCAGCGGGTGAGGCCGATGTATTGTGTGACGTCTGGCGTTACGCCAGCTTCTGGCAGCAATTGCGTCAAAAGCGGTAGGGCTGAAGTTGAAGGTGATGTCATGAATACGGCGTTTGCGCCGCCATTATCCACAGCGGCTTTGATTTTTGGAATCGCGGCGACAACACCTTGTTGAGACAACGGGTAATCGACCGCGCCGGCCAGAGTTGCACCATTTGAGGCGATGGCGTTTTGGACGGCGTTGCGGCCCAATTGTCCGGCGACATCTTGCGCGTGGGCGACAACGATTCGATCCTTACCTTGAGCCACGGAATACTGGACCATGCGATCGGCTGTGTTTTGGAAGGTTTGACCTAAGATGAAAACATTGCCGCCTGCGATGGTCGCGTTGTTAGAGAAAGACAAAATGTTAACGTCTTGGCCCGCAACGGCGACGGCCGCCGCATTCGCGGCTTCTGCGTAGACAGGGCCTAGGATGATTTTTGCGCCATCACTGACCGCTTGGGAGGCTTGTGTCGCCGCAGTTTGCGCGTTGCCGGCTGTTCCGTAGACCCGCAGATCAATCTTTACGTCGCCCAAGTCACGCATGGCTAGACGGGCCGCGTTTTCAAGGCTTTTTGCCAACAGATCATCATTTGCCGACCCAGACCCGCGAGGAACTAGCAGAGCAACTGGAATAGGCTGGCTGGTATCAACTTTTGGTCCGATGTTGCCAAGGCTGGTAAATGCGGTGGTATCACAGGCTGTCAGCCCGATTGCGAACAAAGGTGCCATAATAGGCAAACGAAAAGAACGCAGTGACTTGCGGGCGGATTGGAAAAGCGCGAACATTGGTGCAGATACTCCCTGAGTGCGCCACTTGTCCGAGGGGCGCGTGTTTTGTGCGATCATAAACGTCATGAAAGGCGGGTCCAGCTTTGAATTTCCAAAAGGTTCCCCTTGCACCAGGAATTTATTTCGTGGGTGTCCCAATAGGCACGGCGCGTGACATAACGTTGCGTGCTTTGGATGTGCTCGCCTCTGCTGATGTCTTGGCTGCAGAAGATACACGTAGCCTGCGCCGTTTGATGGATATTCATGGGGTGCCGTTGGACGGACGGCGCATTATTGCGATGCATGATCATTCAGGCTCAAAGGTTGTGGATGGGCTGTTGGCTGCTGTAAAAAAAGGGCAATCGGTGGCGTATGCCTCGGAAGCTGGGATGCCTTTGATTGCTGATCCGGGCTTTGAATTGTCACGTGCCGCGGCGGCGCAAGATGTGGTGCAGACCTGTGCCCCGGGGCCGTCGGCGGTGCTCACTGCGCTTGTTCTTGCGGGCTTGCCGACAGATGCGTTTCATTTCGCAGGGTTCCTTCCCAATGCAAGTGCGGCCCGTCGCAAAGGGCTAGAGGCATTGGCAGATGTTCGCGCAACGCTGGCATTTTACGAATCACCCAAGCGGATTGGGGCGACCTTGAAAGATGCGGCGCAGGTGTTGGGTGCTTCGCGTCAGGCTGTGGTGTGTCGTGAATTGACCAAGAAATTCGAAGAATTGCGGCGTGGCACATTGGCCGAGCTCGCCGAATTTTACAGTTCGGGGTCGGTGAAGGGCGAAATCGTGCTTTTGATTGATCGTGGGGATTCGCAAAGTATTAGTGAAGTGGATCTAGAAGAGGTTCTCAAAGAGGCGTTGGAAACGATGTCGATGCGTGACGCTGTTGATGCGGTATCAAAAGCGCATGAGAAACCGCGCCGCCAAGTCTATCAATTGGCGCTTGCCTTGGGGAAATAGGGCCGATGACAGGTATCACGCGTGTTGCAAGGCAGAGCCGTGGAGCGATGTCGTATCACGCAGGCCTGTCTGCAGAAGACCAAATTGCGGCTGACTACGAACGCCGAGGCTACACCATCGCGCAGCGTCGCTGGCGGGGGAAAGCGGGTGAGATCGATTTGATCGCGCAAGACGGCGATGGTGTGGTGTTTGTTGAGGTCAAGCAAAGCGCCACATTTGATAAAGCGATCGAACGGGTGAGCGCGCGCCAAATGACGCGTCTTTATGGCAGCGCGGAAGAATACATTGGTCAGATGCCGCTTGGGACGCTGACAGAGGTTCGTTTTGATGTCGCACTTGTGAATGGTCACGGTGAGGTGCGGATCATTGAAAATGCCTTTGGGCACGGCTGACCCATTGCACCTTAACCCCAGCTGCGCCATCAAGAGGGTAACTTATTGAGAGGAACCCAAATGAAAATCGCATTCCAAATGGATCCAATTGGTGCTGTCGACATCAACGCAGATAGTAGTTTTCGCTTGGCTGAAGAAGCGCAGGCGCGTGGGCATACTTTGTTCTTTTACGGACCGGATCAGCTGGCGTACCAAGAGGGGCGTATCACGGCGCGCGGTTGCGATTTTACGGTAAAGCGTGTTCAGGGTGAACATGCCGAACTGGGCCCAATGCGTGAAGTTGATTTGGCGGATTTCGATGTGGTTTGGCTGCGTCAGGACCCGCCATTTGATATGCATTATATCACGTCGACACATTTGCTGGACCGATTGGCACCAGGCACTTTGGTTGTGAATGATCCGTTTTGGGTGCGCAATTTCCCTGAGAAATTGATGGTTTTGGATTTCCCAGACCTGACGCCACCCACAACAATTGCGCGCGACCTTGAGACCATCAAAGCGTTCAAAGAAAAGCATGGGGATGTGATTTTGAAGCCGCTTTATGGCAACGGCGGTGCCGGTGTGTTCTTGCTGAACAAAGCGGATCGCAATCTAAGCAGTTTGCATGAGCTGTTCACTGGGTTTTCACGTGAGCCGTTGATCGTGCAGAAGTTTTTGCCGGATGTCGCAAAAGGCGACAAACGTGTGATCCTTGTGGATGGGGAATGTGTTGGTGCGATCAACCGTGTGCCTGCGGCAGGCGAGACACGTTCGAACATGCATGTTGGGGGGCGGCCAGAAAAGGTTGGCCTAACAGAGCGGGATTTGGAAATCTGCGCACGTATTGGTCCGGTTCTAAAAGAAAAAGGCCAAGTGTTTGTGGGGATCGATGTTATCGGTGACTACCTGACAGAGATTAACGTAACATCGCCGACAGGCATTCAAGAGCTTGAACGTTTTGACGGTGTGAACATCGCCGCTAAAATCTGGGAAGCGATTGAGGCCAAGCGCGCATGAGCTGGCAGCAGGCGCTGCTTAATCCAGCGTTGAAGCTGATTGAGCGGCGCCAAATGGCCCGCGCCAAAGATCCTAAGAGCTTACGCAGATCTTTTGAATTTAAAGCCAAGCTGTTTTTTCATGCACCGCGCAGCACATCGTTGGATTGGTCAGAGCTAAATGGCACATCTGCGTTACGCATCAGGGGTGACACGCTTAATTCTGAGAATGTGATTCTTTATATTCATGGGGGCGGGCATGTTTTTGGCAGTCCGAACACCCATTCCGCGATGGTGGCGCAATTGGCAAAACGGGCAGGTTGCGAAGCTGTTTTGCCCGTTTATCCGCTGTCGCCAGAGAGTGTTTTTCCGCGTTCTTTGGAGGTCGTGAGACAAGCCTATGATGGGCTTCTTGCGCAGGGGTTTAGATCGTCACAGATTGTTATTGGCGGGGACAGTGCGGGCGGAAATCTGGCGCTGGCTTTGTTGGCAAAATTGATCGCGGATAAAGCGGATTTGCCTGCTGGTTTGTTTGCCTTTTCTCCGTTGACGGACATGAGCTACAGCGGTGCAAGTTTTCAGGTGAATGCGCCGCATGATGTTATCCTGCCAGCGGAACGGGCCGCGGAAATGACGCAGATGTATCTGGATGGGCAAGACCAGACAGATCCGTTTGTGAGCCCATTGTTTGCAGATTTCGCAGGTGCGCCGCCCATTTGGTTGACGGTTGGAGACACCGAAATTTTGCTTGATGACACCCGACGTTTGTTCACGCGATTGAAGGCGCTGGGCGTGGATGTTGAGATGCACATAGAGCGTGACCTCCCGCATGTCTGGCCGATATTCCATCATATATTGCCCGAAGCGCGGATGACGATGGGCAAGTTGGCAGGCTGGATTAAAGGTCGAGCTGGTTGGGAAGGCGAAAGCTAATTGCCTCGGCGATGTGTGATTTTTGGACATCTTGGCTTTGGTCTAAATCAGCAATTGTACGCGCGACCCGCAAGACGCGGTGATATCCACGGGCTGATAATTTGAATTGTTCGGCAGCACGATTGAGCAGCGTACGCGCGTCTTGAGTTGGCGTTGCGACGGCCGACAGGGCCTCGCCTGCGGCATCGGCATTGCTGCGCATGTCGGGCATTTGCGCGTATCTTTGGTGTTGTACCGCGCGTGCGGTTTCGACCCTTTGGCGCACGGTTGCGGAATTTTCACCGTCTTTGGGTAAATCGAGGTCAGTGAAGGCGACAGGGGGCACATCGACGCGCAGATCGAAGCGATCCATGAGCGGGCCAGAAATCCGCCCCATGTAATCCTCGCCGCAGTTCGGGGCGCGTCCGCAGGCGCGTGAGGCATCGGTGAGGTAGCCACATTTACAGGGGTTGGCGGCTGCGACGAGCATGAATTTGCAGGGGTATTTTACGTGGGCATTGGCGCGCGCAATCATCACTTCGCCAGTTTCGATGGGTTGGCGAAGGGTTTCGAGAACCGTGCGCGGAAATTCGGGGAATTCATCCATGAACAGAACACCATTGTGGGCAATCGAGACTTCACCGGGTTTAGCGTTGCGCCCACCGCCGATGATTGCGGCCATTGAGGCGGTGTGATGTGGCTCGCGAAAAGGGCGTGATTTTGAAATTCCACCTGCGTCAAGCAACCCTGCGAGCGAATGGATCATAGAGGTTTCGAGGGCTTCTTTGGCGGAGAGCGCGGGCAGGATACTGGGCAGGCGTGCGGCCAGCATCGACTTTCCTGAACCGGGCGTGCCCACCATCATCAGGTGGTGCCGCCCTGCGGCTGCTATTTCGAGGGCACGTTTTGCGCGTTCTTGCCCTTTGACATCGATGAGATCTTTAGAGTGTTCGTTATGTATGACTTCGCCCGGTTGTGCGGGTTGGAGGGGGGATTGGCCGGTAAAGTGACGCACGATGTCGCCAAGTGAAGCTGCGGCGATGACCTGAACGTTGCCGACCCATGCGGCTTCGGCACCAGAGGCTGCAGGGCACAATAAGCCGCGATCTTGTTCACTGGCCGCGAGTGCCGCCGGCAATGCGCCGATGACAGGTATCAAGGACCCGTCGAGGGAAAGCTCACCCAGAGCGATGTGGGTTTCTGCGATATCGGCAGGAATGATCTCTAAAGCGGAGAGGAGGGCGATCGCGATGGGAAGATCAAAATGTGAGCCAACCTTTGGGAGGTCAGCAGGGGAAAGGTTGATGGTGATCCGCTTTGATGGCAAGGCGATGGCCATTGCGTTGAGGGCGGTGCGAACGCGGTCACGTGCCTCGGACACGGCTTTGTCTGGCAGGCCAACAATCGAGAAGGCGGGCATGCCTGCGGTCACCGCGCATTGGACCTCGACTTGCCGTGCTTCGATCCCTTGGAACGCGACTGTATATGCTTTTGTGATCATGCATCCCCCTTTCGCAATCGTGGTTAATGGCTAGCGAAGGGGGATTTAGGAATGATTAACGTCTTGGGTTATGGGGTTATGATACAGGCCATGGTTCGACGGGCACGCCCATGTCGTAGGGGAAGGGATCGTAGATTGTTTTGAGGCCTTCTGCGCGCCATGCTTTGAACGCCGGATCGTTAATGACGGTGTCGCAATAGGCGCGTGCTGCGGCAGAAACTGGCAGATCGTATCCAATGATGCGTGCGGCCACAGGGGCAAACATGCAATCGGCTAAAGAATACGCGCCGAACAACCAAGGACCATCGGATTTAAACGTTGCGGCGTGTGCCCAGAGTGTTTCTAAACGTTCAAGATCAGCCTTTAGGCCGTCGTCTACTGGAAACCCTTTGTTCACGTGTTGGAGTTGCATGGGGCATTGACCGCGCAGTTGGCCGAAGCTGCTGGCCATTTCGGCGCTGACCCACCGTGCGGTGGCGCGTGCTGCGGCGTTGGTTGGCCACATGTTTGCGTCGGGGTGATTTTCAGCCAACGTTTCAGCTATGGCCAAGCTTTCGCCTACAACTGTGCCTTGGGGTGTTTTAATGGCGGGCACCAGTTTTGCAGGCGCTAAATGCGCCATGTCGGCGGCCATTGTGCCACCGTAAAGACCAATCATATTTGTGTTAAAATCCAGCCCGAATTTTTCGAGCATCAGCCAGCCGCGCAGCGACCAAGAAGAGAAGGTGCGATCACCAATATAAAGTTCATATGTCATAGTGAGAGCCTAAGTGAGCTTTCGGCACTGAGGCAAATTTTGATTTG
>JALZUL010000160.1 GCA_023301665.1 Ascidiaceihabitans sp. | reverse complement strand
CACCCACCCAGAGGTCGCAAATGTCGGCGAAACCGAAGAAACCCTGAAAGAACAAGGGCGTGCCTATAAGGTTGGCAAGTTCAGCTTCATGGGCAACGGCCGTGCAAAAGCGAACTTTGCCGGCGACGGTTTTGTCAAAATTCTTGCGGATAAAGACACCGATCGTATCCTCGGGGCGCACATCATTGGCCCCGCCGCCGGTGACCTGATCCATGAGATCTGCGTCGCAATGGAATTTGGCGCATCCGCCGAAGACCTCGCCATGACCTGCCACGCGCACCCAACCTACTCAGAAGCTGTACGCGAAGCCGCCCTTGCTTTGGGTGGCGGTGCTATCCACGCCTAAAACCTTGGGCTAGGAAGAACAAAAAAGGCACGGGAATTTCCCGTGCCTTTCGCGTTTCAAACTTGATGGACAACCTACCACATCGTCTCAGAAGCCCGCGCGCCCCATTCAGCGTCATAGGTCGCACCATCGAAGTCGCCCGATGTCATTTCAGTCAGTATATCGCCAATACTAGGCAAGCCCTCAGCATCATTGCGTGACCATATACCCGCCCGCATGAACGCCCGTGCACATTGGGTATAGATTTGGGCAATTTTGATAACAATGACCGTTGCGGGAATGAGGCCCTTACGCTCAAATTGCGTACGTAGCTCTTTATCATCGGTCAATCGAGCAGAGCCATTGACCCGCACAACATTGTTGGACCCCGGCACGATAAACATCAGCGAGACACGTTCATCAGCTACAATATTACGCAAGGAATCCAGTCGGTTGTTTCCACGCCAATCAGGCATTGCCAAAGTTTGCGCATCCAATTCATGCACGACAGGGCCATCGTCGCCGCGTGGACTGCCATCTGTTCCCTCTGGGCCAACAGTCGATAAAACACACAGCCGCGATTGCATGATCCATTTGCGGTAAAGCGGCGTTAACTGGGTCGCGACCTTGCGTATTGACGCCTCACTCGCCTGACCATAATGCGCCTCAAGGGCTTCGACGTCCTTGATCCAGTTCATTCTACCTCAAACCCTGCCTCACGCATCAAAGCATTCGAATGAGTTTCCACAACGTCTTCTAGCCCCGCCATAAAGGTATCTCTGTCTTGCCCAACAGGGATCGTTGGCAAAAATTCAACCACGGCCAAGCCCGGTTTACGCAGCACACCAGATCGCGGCCAGAACACCCCAGCATTGGTCGCCACCGGCACGCATTCCTGCTGCAACTGCTGATAAAGTACCGCGGTGCCAACCTTGTAGGGTGCTTTCACACCAGGTGCCAAACGTGTCCCCTGAGAGTAAATAATCAACTGCCCTGGTAGAGCTTTCCCATTTTCGACGTCTTTTACCATTTTAGTAATCGCAGCCCCCCGTTTGCCACGTGCCACAGGCACACATCCCAAACGTTTGGCATAAAGACCGATAACAGGTGTCCAAAGGATCTCTTTTTTCATGATGAATTTCGCAGTTGGAAGCGCTGTGAAAATCATCATGATATCAAGGAAAGATTGGTGTTTCGCCGCGACGATGACTTCACCTGACGGGATAGGTCCACGTACCTCGACCCGCAGTCCTATCATCCATTTTGCAACCCAAAACACATAACGGCTATAGGCTTTGCAGCCCGAGCGCGCCCCGTTTGGACTCATGATCGCATAGGGGGCCCAGAGCAGGCCAACCACCACCATCATGAAATAGATGTGGATCATAAATAACAGGGAAATCAACCATCGAAACATTAGCTTAGCGCCTCCAACGCTTTGCGCGACGCCACGCGAGTTGCTGACAATGCAACCCCGCCTGACATGAGTGGGATCAACAAAGGTGTAAGCCAACCAGCGCCTTGGAATCCAAGACCGGTCAAGAAACCAGCATCGTCACTCGCCGAGGGCAGCAACAAAAGCGCCACCATCCCAATCCCAACCCCAATCACAGCCCCAAAGAAAGCACGAATGGTGAAACGGCGGATAAAGGCTTCGGCAATATAGTGATCCGTCGCGCCAACCAGTCGCAAAACGGCAATCACCTGCGCATTCGCCGCAAGCGCGGCGTTGGCAGCCAAGGTCACCATTGCCGCGACCGCCGCCACGATGAGTAGAATCGCAACCCAACCCAACAGCCTCAGCCTATTGGCGGCCTCCACCAAAGGTGCCCGCCAACGCGTATGATCGTCAAGAAAGGCGGCCGGAACTTCCGCTGCCAAGCGCAGTCTTAACCCTTGGGCATCAAAACCATCAGGGCTCTCGATCACCTCGATCAATCGTGGAACGGGCAGGCTGCTTAAATCGATTCCGCCACCGAACCACGGAGATAATAGCGCTTGCTGTTCCTCATCTGTAAGTGCGCGCGCATCTTCGACACCTGCTGTCGTTTGCAAAACGCGCAGAGCTGCCTCAGTTTGTGCGGCCCTTTGCCCAGCGGGGGCCACGATACGGATGGTTGAAGTGCGCGCCAGCTCATCCCCCCAGCGTGTAGCCAAACGGCCAGACGCCAAGGAAAGCGCCAGAGCAAACACTGCAAGGAAAGCCATCGCCCCCGCAGCAAAAAGGGTCAATTGCGCAGTGAACCCAGACGGGGGCACGACACGATCCGCATATTTATCACCGACAATCATATTGCGGATGAAACCAAAGTTAAGTGTCATAAATCCGCCCCAGCCAATTGGAGGCGTCTGTTAGAAATACGCAAGACACGTGCTTGAACTTCGGATTTCGCAGCCCGGATCAAAGACAAATCATGCGTGGCAATCAAAACCGTTTTGATTGCCACGCATGAT